>NZ_JCAMRN010000001.1:0-108373 GCF_059620965.1 Geobacter sp. PheSNFMC | reverse complement strand
AGGATCGGCATGGTACGCTCAAAACCCTCGCCCCGGCAGAGGCCGGAAACCGAGGGATGTTTCACCGGTTGTCGGGAAAAAAGCGGCCACGACCGGCCGGAGGCCGGCCGCGACCAGGACTACATCACATATGAATCAGTCTTTGGCATGACACTTGTTGCACAGGACCCGCTGGAACGGGGCGAAATTGGTGGGAGGTCTTCCATAATACGCCTGCTGCGTTTCGGCAACGGTCCGTCCCTGGGCCTGGGCCGCGTTGGTGACCGGGTCGGGCCATACCGGGTTGCCTGCCGCATCGGCAACGGTCATGAACTCGTTGCCGAGACCGTACCGCATCATGCTGTCGAAGCCGGACGCGTGGGCCCGGTGACAGGAAAGGCACATGACCCGGTCCGTGGAGATGGGGCCGGCAGTGGACGTGGTCTGGGTCTTGAGCGCGTTCAGGTCGTGGGTGTTGTCGCTCTGGAACGGAACCAGCGAGCTGAACGACGCGGCCACGGAGCCCGACAGGTCGCCCGACTTCTTGTACGAGTTGTAGATCTGGGTCACGTAGGGGCCCAGGTTCTGGTCGGCCGGGTGGACCAGGGTGCCGAAGGTGGTGTGCATCTGGCCGTGGCAGTTGGCGCACCAGAGGGACATGCTCCGGCCGTAGGCGACCCGCGTGTCGCTGGTGGCTTCCGAACGGTTGTAGCTGTTGGGGGCCACGGCATAGGGTGCCGCGAACGCGAAGGCATCGCCGCTGGAGAGGGACTTGGGCTTGTACCCGGCCCCGCCCAGGAGACGATAGACGCCAACGGCAGTGGTTGCGTCCGGAACGGCGCCGTAGGAGCCGGAGCTCTTGATCGGCTTGCCGGTCTTGGCCTGAACACCCAGGGAGGTGATCCGGTAGGTGCCGTGGGGGTCATGGCAACTGATGCAACTGAACTGGTTGGCCGGATAGGGGGTGTTCATGCTCCCCGGCGCCGCGGTGATGGTGCTGTCGGCCACGTAATTGTAATCGGCGGCCACGATGTTGTGCCCCTTGCGCTCGCCGTGGCTCCACTCCGTGGCGGCGCCGGCGCGCGGCACCCAACTGTAGGTCTTCTTGAGCCAGCCGAAATCGCCGCCCGGAGTGAGCTGGAGCGGCGGGGAACCGGCGGGCATGTCGGATTCTGCGGTACTGATGTGGTAGCTGCTGGGCCCCGTGTCACCGGCATGCTGGTGACAGTTGAGGCACGACGAGCTCTGGTCCGTTCCCTGGAGCAGATAGGGGCCGGTGGTGAACTGGGCCGTGGCGGCGTTCATCTGCTGGCCGCCCAGGGAGTTGTGCATGGTGTGGCACCCCTCGCACTCTGCCACGCCACCTGAGTGGAAAGCCCATCCCGTGCCGGTTGCGCCGAGAACCAGAAGCGCTGCTGCGGTGACGGGAAGAGTCTTGAAGCGTTTCATACAATACCTCCTGGCGATCTCTGTCGGACTCCGGTTGGCGGTAAGGAGGTGCCGGGGCCCCCTTTCAGGCGGACCCCGGCGGAATCACACAACAACAGATGGTGACAAGATTAGTCCTTGGCGTGGCACTTGTTGCAGAGCGCGCGCTGGTAAGGAGCAAACTTGTCGGCAGTGCGGCCATAGTAGGCAGCAGTCATCTCGTTGACCGTCCGGCCCTGGAGGGACGAAGAAGCGCTCGGGTCGCCCGTGCCGTACACCGAGTTGCCGGAGGCATCGGCGATGGTGGTGAACTCGTAGGCCAGGTTGAAGCGGGTCATGCTGTCGAAGCCCGAAGCGTGAGCGCGGTGGCAGGAGAGGCAGTTCACGTTGCTGGTGGCGTCGGCGCCGGTCAGCACGCTGTCGTTGATCTGAGCGTGGGCCTTGAGCACGGTGTAGTCAGCAGTGCCTTCCTCGAACGGAGCGAGGGACAGGTACGCGGAAGCCTGGGTACCGGTCAGGTCGCCGGACTTCTTGTAGGAGTTGTACAGACCGGCGATGGTGGCGCCGAACTTGGCCCCGTTGCCGGCCGGGTGGCGCAGGTTGGTCGGGTAGCTGCTATTGTGGATGTCGGTGTGGCAGTTGGCGCACCACTCGGACATGCCCTGGCCGTAGGCAACGCGGGTCTGGTTGGTAGCTTCCGTCCGGTTGTAGGTGGACGGAGCAACAGCGGCCGGAACCTGGTTGGCAAAGGCATAGGAGCCGCTCAGGGACTTGGGCTGGTAGCCGGTGCCGCCCAGGATGCGGTATGCGCCAACGGCGCCCCAGGCAGTGGGGTCGGCGCTGCTGTTGTAGGAACCGCTGTTCTTGATGGGGAGGCCGGTGGTGGCAATGCTGCCGTCAACAAAACGGCGGTACTTGCCGTGGGGATCGTGGCAGCTCGAGCAGTGGAGCTGGTTGGCCGGATAGGTGCCGCCCGGGGCCGTGGTCAGGGTGGCGTCGGCAACATAGTTGTAGTCGCCGGCCACGACGTTGTGACCCTTGCGCTCGCCTTCGCTCGTGTTGAGGCCACGAACGTTCCAGGTGTAGGTCTTCTTGAGCCAGCCAAAGTCGCCGCCCGGGGTCATCTGGAGCGGAGCGGTACCGGCGGGCATGTCGCTCTCAGCGGTGGAGATGTGGTAGCTGGAAGGACCCGTGTCACCGGCTTTCTGGTGGCAGTTCAGACAGGACGAGCTCTGGGTGGCGCCCTGGAGCAGCATGGGGCCGGTGGTGAACTGGGCAGTGGCGCCGTTCATCACTTGGCCGCCCAGCGAGTTGTGCATGGTGTGGCACCCTTCGCACTCGGCAACGCCGCCGGAGTGGAACGCGAACGCCGCGGGGGCGCTCATGAGAAGAGCTGCTGCTGCCACGGAAAGACTTACTTTCATCCCCTTTTTCATCATTTCCTCCATTTGGTTGGTTTCTCCGGCAACCCGGCCGTCCCGCTCCTGCGGCACCCGTCGGCTTTGTGTCCCCACCTTGCGATGGGTTTACTCTTTTCGGAGGAAATTTGGTTTCGCCTTTCGGCTCGTGTGTGTTGTGCCTGCAATGCAATACAAAATGGTCTTCAGTGCATCCCCAGCGTTGTGTGGTCCCTCCACCTCCCTTCCAAGGCGGGATGCCGGCCTGAGTTACGACTCCCGTTCAGTCGCGTGTCACCTTGAATACACTTACTCCGCGCTTGCCGAGCTGACCCACGTACAGCTTCCCCTCGGCATCGATTGCCAGGTCGTCGGGGCCCACCAGACTGCCGGGGGCATCGCCGCGACCGCCGAACTCGTAGATGAACTTGAACTGCCGGTCAAACACCAGGATCGCGCACCTGAGCTTGTCGGAGATGTAGTAGTTGCCCAGGCCGTCCGCCGTAATCCCCGTGGGGACACCGAACTTGCCCGGCGCGCTGCCCCGCTTGCCAAAGGAGTCCACTTTGCCGTCCGCCGCGACCCTGAACACCTTGCCGGTGACCGGCGAGGTGAAGAGCACGCTGCCGTCCGAATCAAAAGCCACTGCGCCGATGCCCGTGTTGAGGCGGTCTTCCTCGGTTACGCCCGCTGCTTCGGCCAGGTCCATGTGCTTGACGTAGTTCCCTTCCGGATCGAGCATCACGACCATCATGGAACCCAGGCTCACCAGGCAGATCGTGCCGTCCTTCAGGATGAGCCGGTTCGGCTTGAACGCGGCCAGCTTCTCGGGCAGTCCCTTGAACTCGATGGGCTTGATGGGTTCCGCCCGGTAGTTGCAGAGGGTCAGGCCGGGCGTGCCGTTGTTGTAGGCCAGGACCAGGATCCGCCCCTGCTCGTCGATGGCGGCGTCGTACACGATCCCGGACTCCATGGTGTTGGTGAACCGGTAGACTTCCATGCCGCTGTTGTTGAACACCTTGACCGTTTCGCCCGAGATCACATAGGTCTCGCGGGCCGTTGCGTCCAGGGCGATCTTGGCCAGGCTGTACGGAATCGTGCCCGTGAAGTCCGACAGGTTGTACAGATACGTAACCTTGAATTCACCCGTGCTCGCATTGGTGGGTCCACCCATGAGAACGGCGGCGAGAATGACCAGAAGTGCCACGTGCCGGTTGCCGGTCCGTTTCATTTGGGTTTCAATATGTTTGCATAGATGATTAATCAAGTTTTGCCTCTAGCGACTGCCAGCAAAATGTGTTTGTTTTCTAGTGAGTTAGCACAGCGCATGCCTAAGCGGTTTTTAATTATGGTAACAAAATCGTATCTAGCGATAATTGTTCGTTTTTTAAAAAAATTAAGATATTTTTTTTAAATCAACCGGGCACATCGTGGTCATTTGGCGAAAACGCACTGCGATTTCACCGTAACGCCGGTGCCGGATCGGTTCATGCCGCACAACCCCTTGTTCTGACTGGATTCCGACGGGTCCGCCCCGGTGGCCGGAGGTATCCGTGAAGTCACCGGCAGGGATGGGCCAGGCGTAAAACCGGGCCGGGACACTTACGCATGCAGGGAAGAGAACGCGGGATCGGCCCGCGGCCAGGGATCGGCCCGCAGCCAGGGATCGGGGACCGCCGCAGGGGCGGGCGGCGGGGAAACGGAGTGCGGACGGTGCTTCGGGGGGAGAAGGGTAATCCTGAAAACGGCAATGGGAATAACACAGAGCAGCAGAGCAGCAGATAAATCACTACGTTAACCCGATATCTCGCCTACCCCGCCGGGGTGTTGCCGAATGGATGTAAAATAATGTCCCGCTCAGCTTCGATCTTCCGCCAGAGCACGTTACCCTTTGAAAATGGGGAGTTAGAGGGATTTGCCTTTGAGCTTTCGCGACGAAATCCCCCCTGCCCCCCGTTCTCAACGGGGGGGTGACATCCAAGCGGAAGATCAGCGCTAATCAGGAAGAATCTTCTTCTCAGATGCTACTGCCGTTGCTCCGTTGCCCTGTGTTTCAAGTGCGTTTTCAGGATAAGGGGGGGTTCGTTAGGGAATGTTACACGTTTCAGAGGTGTTTCCGCGGGATGTGATGACAGGGTGCAGGGAGTGCCGCATCCATATATCAGAATATGAATGTTTGGATTTTAATATGTTAGTGCATTCCTGATCATAAATTAAATTTCGCTTATCGCTATTTCACTTATGGCTTTCGACCGACCGGCCGCTGGAAAAGTGTATCATGTAACACAGGTGTTAAGAAACATATGTGTTACATGATACACCCTAAACAGCTACTCGTCGTGAACAATATTTAATTCATTGAGTTTACGGTACAACGTGATGCGGCTGATGCCGAGCAGACGCGCGGCCTTTGCCTTGTTGCCCCCGGACTTTTCCAGGGCTTTCCGGATCGCCTGCAGGGTGGTCTCCCGCTCGGTGGCCGGTTCATGGCCGTGGATCTCATGGTGTTCCATGAAGTCAGAAGGCAGGTGTTCCTGGGTGACCAGGCCGGAGGTGCAGACGATGCACGCGTGTTCGAGCACGTGCTCCAGTTCGCGGACATTGCCCGGCCAGGGATAGGACATGAACACCTTCATGACCTCGTCGGACACCGCGCTGACGTCCTTTTTGAACTTGCCGCGGAACTTGGCCAGGAAGTGTTCCACAAGCAGGGGGATATCCTCGCGCCGTTCCCGCAGCGGCGGGATGTGAATCCGGACGACCTTCAGGCGGTAGAAGAGGTCTTCCCGGAACTGGCCGAGCCGCACCTTTTCCGCCAGATCGACGTTGGTGGCGGCGATGACCCGCACATCCACCTTGAGGGGGGTGGAGTCCCCCACCCGCTCGAATTCCCTCTCCTGCAGGACCCGCAGCAACCGCACCTGCATCCCCGGCGAGATGTCGCCGATCTCGTCCAGGAAGATCGTGCCGCCGTCCGCCTTCTGGAAACGGCCCATCTTGTCCTTGATGGCGCCGGTGAAGGCCCCTTTCACGTGGCCGAACAGCTCGCTCTCCAGCAGCGGTTCCGCCAGGGCGGAACAGTTGACCTTGACAAAGGGCTTGGTGCTCCGGCCCCCCTTGTAGTGCAGGGCCGCCGCCACGAGTTCCTTGCCGGTGCCGCTCTCGCCGGTGACCAGCACGGTGGTGGGGACATCGGCCAGGGACTCGACAAAGGCGTAAATCTCCTTCATGCGGGGGCTGCTCCCCACCAGGTTGTGGAACGTCTCCCGCCCCTCGAAGCTCTTTTCCAGGTCATCCAGGCGCGTTTCGTCGCGCACCACCATGACGGCCCCGGAAAAGGTGCCGGTCCGGTCCACCAGGGGGGAGGTCTTGAGGCTCACCACGCGCTTTTCGCTCCCCCCGACCACGCATTCGGTCCGCTGAGTCTCCACCGGCCGCTTGGTCTTGAGGGTTTCCGTGAGCGCATGGAGGAACGCGCCGTTCCCCTCCCCCGGCACGTAGCGCCTGCCGATGGATTCGGCGGCGAGGCTGAAAAAGTATTTCCCGGCCTCGTTGTAGGCCACCACGTTCATGTCCAGGTCCACGGTGAGGATGGCATCGTCCACGCTCTGGAAAATGGCCTCCAGGTTGGTCCGGTACTTCTCCCGCTCCTCCATGAGATCCTTGTGGTCAAGGGCCATGCGGGCCACCCGCAACAGGGCGTCGCGCTTGACCGGCTTGGGGAGATAGTCGAAGGCCCCGAGCCGGACGGCGTCGGATGCCGTCTCCACGTTGGGATAGCCGGTGATCATCACCACGGGGGTGGCTGGCTGGCGCTCCTTGACCTCGCGCAGGACATCGATGCCGTTATCGTTGCCCAGGATGATGTCGGTGAAGACAAGGTCATAGTCGGCGGATTCGACCTTGCCGATCGCCTCCGCGAAATCGGCCGCCGTATCGACGGCATAGCCCTCGGCCGCGAGAAAGTGCTCGAACGTGAACCGCAGCGTGTCCTCATCCTCTACTATCAGAACCCTTCTGGCCATACTCGTCCTCCCAGGTCATTACGGGCAGATCAATCATTACACGGGTGAACTCTCCCTCGACGCTTTCAACCTTCAGTCGCCCTCCATGGTCCGAGATCAGGCCGTGGCTGATGCTCAGCCCCAGGCCCGTGCCTTCAGCGGCCGGCTTGGTCGTGAAAAAGGGGTCGATGACCCTGCCGATCACGTCGCGCGGGATGCCGATGCCGTTGTCCCTGAATTCGATCCGCACAAAGACGCCGTCATCGCCGATGATTTTTTCCCCTTTGATATCGAGACGTTTGCCCCCGCCTCCGCTCGCGGGGAATTTTTTGTCCAGGGCATAGCGCGCATTGCTGATGAGGTTGAGGAACACCTGCTCGATCTGGTGCGGGTGAACCAGCAGCGCCGGCAGGTCCGGCGGCAGGTTCACGTGGAGCTGAACCCCGTCCCGCTTCAACTGGACCTTGGTCAGTTCAAGGGTATCGCTGAGGATGTCGGGCACATAGGCGGGGACCCGCTCCCTCCCCTCGTAGCGGGCAAAGGAGAGCAGGCTCCGGACGATCACGGCCACCCGTTCCCCCTCCTTGATGATCCGGTTCGCCACCCCCCGTTCCGGCTCGCTGAGGCACGGCTCCGCCGCCAGGATCTGGGCGCAGTTGATGATCCCGTTGATGGGGTTGTTGATTTCGTGGGCCACGCCGGCCGCCACCTCGCCCAGGGATGCCAGGTGCCAGGTCTGCATGGCGTCCTTCTGGATCGTCTCCTTCTCGATCTCCTTGATCCGCAGCCGCTCCAGCAGGCCATTGATCGCCTCCGCGGTTTCGCGGATCTCGTCGTTGGAGTCGACCAGCACCATGGGCAGATCGCCGTTGGACGCTCCCAACTGCCTGATCTGGCGGGTGAGGGAGAGCAGCGGGGAGATGAGGTGGCTCATGGTCATCCACATGAGCAGGGCCGCAAAGACGCCACCGCAGCCCATGATCCACCAGGAGAGCCGAACCAGGCGCTGCACGGGCGCGTAGGCCTCCTCCACCGGATAGGAGGCCGCCAGGACCCAGTCGATGCTGCCCAGCTTCTTCATGGTGGAGAGGGTCCGGCTGCCGTCCCGCAGTTCGAGCTCGCCCTGGACATTGGCGCCGGTTCTCGCCCGGGCGATGCGCTGGCTCATATGCTCGGCCTGTTTGTCCGCGGGGCTGAAGATCCGCTCCCGGACCGGATGCATGATGACCACCCCCTCGTGGTCATAGAGGCTGAAGTACCCCAGAGACCCGATCCGGGAGGTGGAGAGATCGCCCAGGAGGTTCTCCTTGTAGAGATCCGTGCTGCCGGCCAGGATGGCGATCAGCCTGCCCCCGGCGCCGAACACCGGCGCAGTGAACATCACCACGGGATGGTGCAGGGTCCGGGGGACATAGGGGGCGGAAATGACCGGCTTGCCAGTGGAGATGGTGGCCTGGAAATACTCCCGGAACGAATAGTCGCGGCCGATGCGGCTCGGCTTCCAGGCGGTCTCGGCGATCAGGTGCCCCTTGGGGTCCAGCAGGAAGGTGCCGCTGTCGAAATACATCCTGAGGAACGACCGTTCGTAGAGGAAGCGCTCCGCGGCCCGCGGATCGCGGATGACCGGCTCGGGAATGCTCAGGGCCACGGATACCAGCATCCTCTGGGCGGAGGATATCTTGAAATCCAGTTCCGACGCGGTCCGGCTCACCAGGATGATCTGCTGATTCTGAATCGACTCCTGCAACCGGTCCTTGAAATAACCGATGACGAAATAGGAGGTGGCCGGTGCAACGCCGAAAAAGACCAGCAGCACGATCGTGACGATTTTCGTTTTCAGGCTGATTTTGCGCATGGACAAAGCGGGACTCGAAATAACATTACATTTAAATACAATATATGCAAATTATAACAATACAGTTATGTGTGCCACACCCCAATGATGATAATTCACTGACAATCAGTTGCGCCGTGCAGACCCCCGTGGGTGACAAACAATATCCATGCCAGCCAACAACAAATTAACCCCGGCTAACGGCGGAAACCGTCGTTCCGAGCCACCGCTGAAATGGCACTCAACTTGAAAGCCGTGGGCAACTGCCCAGCTCCGCACACACGAGGTCACACCACCATGGACACTTCCCGCTCCCCTGCCGCGGGCGCTCACCCCCTGCTTCCACCCCTCATCCTGGCGGCGGTTGCCCTGGGGGTCTATCTCATTACCCTGGCCAACGGTTTCGTCTGGGACGACGGCTACATCATCGTGGAAAACCCGGCCACCCGCAGTTTCACCAGCCTGCGCGACATCCTCCTGTCGCCCGATATCGTGAAACCCTACTACCGGCCCCTCAACCGGGCCTCCTACCTGCTTGACTTCCAGTTGTTCGGCATGAATCCGGCGGGATTCCACGCAGTTAACATGGTGCTCCATGCGCTGAACGTCCTGCTCGTCTACCTGCTGGGGAGGCGCCTGTTCAGCGCCGGGCCGGCCGCGCTGGTGGCCGCCCTGCTCTTTGCGGTGCACCCCATCAACGTGGAGACGGTTACTTTTATCTCGGCGCGCAACAACCTGTTCGCCCTCTTCTTCGCCCTGTCCTGCTTCCTGGCGTTCCTGCGGGGGCGGGACACCGGCGGCTGGCCGTGGCACCTGGCCGGCGCGCTGCTGCTGTTCCTGGGACTCATGTGCAAGGAAACGGCTCTGATGGTGATCGTTCCCGTCTTCCTCTACGCGATCCGGCCATTTCACGGTACCGGCGACAGGGAAAGCGACCTTTTCCGGCCGGGGCTGTCGCTGCTCCCCTATATTGCCGCCATTGCCATCTACCTTCTGATGCGGTCTGCGGCCCTGGAAGGGGTGCTCGGCACCGGCATGGCAGCGGCGGAGCTTCCCCAGCGCCTGGTCCGCAATCTCTATGTCATTCCGCGCTACCTGGCCCTGTTCCTTTTCCCGGCCGGGCTCACCATCTTTCATGCGGTGCCGCCGGACTGGGCGTCGGCCCCCTGGCTCGTGCCGGCATGGCTCGCCATCGCGGCCGGCCTGTGGCTGCTCCTGCGCCGGGGCGGCCCGGCCGCCCGCTTCGGACTGCTCTGGCTGGGGGTCAACTTCCTGCCGGTCGCCAACATCGTCCCCATCCCCAGCTACCCCATGGCCGAGCGGTTCATGTATCTGCCCGCCGCCGGGTTCTGCCTGGTTGCGGGGGCCGTGCTGGGGGGGCCGCTGTTCGACCGGTGGGGGGCCCGGGCGGGCTGGGGTGTGGTGGGAAGCATCACGGTTCTCCTGGCCCTGGCGACCCTCGAGCGGAACCGCGACTGGCGCGACGACGTCAGCCTGTTCGCCAGCGTGGTCAAGACCGACCCCCGTTCTGCCGAGGGGTATTTCAATCTGGGCTCGGCCCTGATCGAACGGGGGGACACGGCAGGCGCCCGCGCGGCATGGGAGCGCGCCGTCGGGATCGACCCGCGCCACTCCGGCGCCCTGGCCCAGTTGGGGACCCTGGCGGCGCGGCAGGGGGACCTGGCCGGCGCCACGGTCCGCTACCTGGCCGCGGTCGAGGCCAATCCCGCCAATGTCATGGCCCGCTACAACCTGGGCCGGATCTATGAAATCCAGGGAAAGCCGACCCGGGCCGCGGAACAGTACGAGCTCTTCCTGCGTTACGTGCCGGTGGAGTACGGCGAGTACGTGCCCGAGGTGCAAGCGCGGCTCGCGAAGCTCCGCGCCACGGCCCCCGCCGGGGCTACGGCGGGGGCTGCCCCTGCCCCCTGACCGGAACGCCGCATTCCCCGACACCCCAACCTTCCGTCTCCGGCCGTTGCCGGCGCGGAAGCGGCACGACCGGCCATTTCGCTGCCGGCGGCCCCGACCCGGTGCCTACATGCTCAATTCACGCAGGATAGTTGTCGTGCTTCCGGCCTACAACGCCGAGAAGACGCTGGAAATGACCTACGCCGAGATTCCCTTCGAGCACGTTGACCACGTGCTGCTGGTGGACGACGCCAGCCGCGACCGGACCGCCCAGGTGGCCGAGCGGCTCGGGATCAGGACCATCGTCCACGACCGGAACAAGGGATACGGCGCCAACCAGAAGACCTGTTACCGGGCCGCCCTGGATCTGGGCGCGGACATCGTGATCATGGTCCACCCGGATTACCAGTACACCCCGAAGCTGATCACCGCCATGGCCGCCATGATCGCCTACGGCGAATTCGACGCGGTCCTCGGCTCGAGAATCCTGGGCATCGGCGCCCTGAAGGGGGGCATGCCCCTCTACAAGTACGTGGCCAACCGGGTGCTGACCCTGGTGGAGAACCTGCTGCTGAGCCACAAGCTGTCCGAGTACCATACCGGCTACCGGGCCTTTTCCCGCCAGGTGCTGGAGCAGCTCCCCCTGGACGCCAACGGCGACGATTTCGTCTTTGACAACCAGATGCTGGCCCAGATCATCTGGCACGGCTACCGGATCGGCGAGCTGAGCTGTCCGACCAAGTACTTCGAGGATGCCTCGTCCATCAATTTCCGGCGGAGCGTCATCTACGGCCTCGGGGTCCTGGGCACGGCCCTGGAGTTCAGGCTGGCGCGGATGGGCCTGATCAGGTCCGAGCGATTCACCCCCCGCAACGATCAGGCGGCGGCGCAATGACCCGCCTTTCTGCGTGCCGGGCCTGCGGCGGGCCGCTGGCCCCCTGGCTGGACAAGGTTGCCGACCCCCAGACCGGCGAACGGTTTCACCTCACCAGGTGCGGCCGGTGCGGCCTGGGGCATACGGAGCCGCAACCCGCCGACATGGCACCCTACTACGGGGCAGCCTATCACGGGGGCCGGCACGGCGTGACCGCCGCCTGGTGCGCCCGACGCCGCATCCGGTGGGTGACCGTTGCCTGCGGGGGCGATGGCGCGGGCAGGCGCCTTCTGGACGTGGGGTGCGGGGACGGGACGTTTCTCCTGGAGGCGAGACAGCGGGGCTGGCGGACGGTGGGGACCGAGCTGAACCCGGCCGCGGCCCGGGAGGCGGGGCTCGATGTGCGCCACAGCGTGGATGCCGCCGACGACGGCATCCCCTACGACTGCATCACCCTCTGGCACAGCCTGGAGCACATGACTGACCCTCGGAGGCTCCTGGCGCGGCTCGCCGCCATGCTCGGCCCCGGCGGGGTGCTGGTGGTGGCCGTGCCGGATGCCGGCGGGCTTCAATGCTGGCTTTTCGGCCGACACTGGCTGCACCTGGACGTGCCGAGACACCTCTACCACTTCAACCGCGCGGCCCTGGGGCGGCTCCTGGCCGCTGACGGATGTGCGGTTGTCCGCACCATGCACCACGAGTTCGAGTACGACCTGATGGGGTGGCTCCAGAGCGCCCTCAACGCGCTGCTGCCGGTGCCCAACATCCTCTTTGCCGCCCTGACCGGCCGGCGGCGCGGCGGGCACGACGCTCTCACCCTGATCAGCCTCCTGCTGGCGGTGCTCTTCGCGCCGGCAGCGACGCTGCTGGTGATCGGGGAAACGCTCCTGGGACGGGGCGGTACCCTGGTGATGGTTGCACAAAAAACGCCGCGCACGTGAGGGTGCGCGGCGCGGTGTCCGATCATCGCAGCGGGCGGGAGCAGCAACACCCTGGATCTCCTCGCCCGGCTCATCCCCCGGCACGTGCCGTGGGACGGCCCTTGACAACCCTCCTCTTGACAGGCAATCGGTCCTCACTATACTTCATGAGATGTATTTTATCAAACGGAGGTACGCCATGATTCCAAAAACTATCAGTGCCCAGCGCCGCCGCCTGCAACGGGCCACCGTCCTCGTGGCAGTGATGTCCGCCCTTGCCGCAACCGGCTGTTCGAAGCAGGAGGCACCCCAGGCTCCCGCACCGTCCGCCGGTGGTCCGGCCGCCATGCCCGAGGGGATGAACGACCAGCAACAGACCGCCATGGGACGGGCCATCTTCAACAAGCGGTGCGCCAGTTGCCACGGCACGGACGGCAACGGCACGGGGACCAGCAGCGGACCGGCCCTCGACCAGGCCCAGTTCAAGTACGGCAGGACCCCCGAGGCTATCAAGGAAAGCATTGTCAAGGGGCGTCCCAACGGCATGCCCGCCTTCGGGTCAGCCTTCCAGGAAATCGAAATCGACACCCTGGTCGGCTTCGTGCAGAGCCTCCACAAACAGTAGCCCCGCCACCGAAAAGGGCCACCGACTCCGGTGGCCCTTTTTCCGCCCAATCCTTCCGTTCCGCATCCGGTTACCGTGCCGTCGGCAGCCCCGCCTCCTTCCACTCGACGAACAGCGACTGGAATATTGAGGGATAGGCGAGGCCGATCAGCTTCTTGTAGGCCATGTAGCTGCGGCTGCCCGTATTGCAGTAAACGATGATCTTCTTTTCCTTGGGCAGTTGGTCGGACCGGGCCGCAAGCTGCTCGGCCGGGATATTGATGGCCGTGGGGATGTGCCCCTCCTCGAACTCCATCTCGTCCCTCACGTCGATCAGGATATAGTCCTGGCTGCCGGAGCGGATCATCCGGTCCAGCTCGGCGGCCGGAACCTTGGTCGTATCGATCTTCCTGCCGTAGCCCGCCCCCGTGACGATGGGGAGGCCCCGCTCTTCCCAGACCGGCATCCCTTCGTTATAGACGGCAATGGCGGTGTACCCCAGGGGTTCCACCTTTTTGGCCACCCGCTTGCTTTTGCCGCACTTGACGCCGTTGCAGTAGAGAACGATGAGCTTCGCCTTGTCGGCGGGGAGTTGCGCCGAAGCGCTGTCGAAGGCCTTCTCCGGCACGTTGACCGCTCCGACGATGTGCGCTTCCGCGTACTCCTCGGGGGTCCTGGCATCGATCAGCAGGAAATCCTGCTTCTCGTCGATCATGGCCTTCAGGTGGTCCGTGGTCACAACCGGGTAATCCCCGGCGGCCCGGACGGGACTGCCGGCCAGGACGCCCAGGGCCACGGCAGCGCATACCAGTGCAAACAGCGCGATTCGCCTCATCTACCTTCCTCCTTTGGGTAACCGGCCCGGATCAGCGGGCGCGGGCATCATGCCCCGCATTGGGGCTCACATACAGTTCGGTCCGTTCGCCGGGAGGCAGCCGGAAAAACGGCGTCGCTCAACGATGCAGCCGTTTCCACTCCTCCATCCCGCCCTCGTAATTGCGGGCCGGGCCCAGGCCGGCCAGTTCGTGCACCATCAGGGCGTACGCCGACCGGATTCCCCCGGCGCAGTAGTAGACAACGGGCCGGTCCGCATCGACCCCGTTCCTGGCCAGGAGCCTGCGCACCTCGGCCGGTGCCAGGGGCCGGCGTTCCTTGCCCGTGAAGAACTTGTCCCAGGGGATGTGCACCGAGCCGGGGATGCGGCCGGCGAGCCGCTCGAAAAAAGAGCGGGTATCGATGATAGCGACCGTGCCGAGCGAACGCTCCAGCTCGGCGGTGGTAATATCTTCCTCGGGCCGGACGGCAGAGCGGTACGTCAGGGTGCCACCGCTGTACCGTTCATGGCCCCGCGTGAGGGGAAGCCCCGCGGCGGTCCAGGCCTGGATGCCGCCGTCGAGCATCCGCACGGGGCCCTTGTGCCCAAGCCAGGCCAGGACCCAGGCGGCCCAGCCCTCCCCTCCCCAGCTTTTGTCCGCATCCCCGTAAACCACCACGGGAGTCCGCTCGTCGATCCCCATGGCTCCCAGGGCCCGGGCGAGGTCGCGGGGCGGCCAGAGCTTGTAGGGGACCCCCCTGTCGTCTGTCCTGGTGTAGTTCTCCCACGAAAAGGACCGGGCGCCGGGGATGTGACCCGCCTGCCAGTCGGAGCGCGGCCGGCCGTCGAGCACCACCCAGGTTCCGGCGGCGCGCGCCAGGGACTGGGGCTCCATCAGCCCGAAATCGCGGGCTGATGCGCCGGAAGCGGCAAGCACCACCACAACGGCTGCGACCAGAACGGTCAACAGAACGAAACGCCCGCGGCATCTTTCCATCAGGGAAATCCTCCTCATTTCGACATCATCCCGTGCGCTCCGCGTCGAACCCGGCCTGACCGCGCCCGGACCGGCGCAGCACACCGGCCTTCCCTGCGATCATCTGAAAACGCTCCCCCCCGGCATGCCGCTGCCAAGGATGAACAGTGCGACGGCGCAGGCGACCGCCAGCACCAGGAGGACGAGCGCGGCGCGGCTCCTGCCGGCGGGTCTGCGGGTGCCATCGGCATCGCCGCGAAAGGTCCGCTCCCGCGACGAGGCAACCGGGAGGGTGCGGCGCAACCGCCTCTTAAGCAGGAGACGGTTCAGGTAGGTCAGGGGCCCGCTGGCCACCTTGACCCTGCCCGCCAGGGCGGCCTCCGGCTCGAAGAGGAGATCCGCCACGTGGCTGGTGGGCGTGTGCGGGCCGAGAAACGAGGCGCAGCCGGCACAGTAGGTGATCGTCGTGCTGCCGCCGGCCTCTGCCGCGCGCAGGGAGGTCCACGCGCCGGCCAGGCGGGGCGCGGTGCAGCGGACCGCTCCCCCCTCGCCGCAACAGAGGGTCCGGGCGCCGTGGTGGGGCATTTCCCGAACCCTGAGCCCGGCTGCGCCCAGCAGTGTTCTCACGGCCGCGTGCACCCCGGCGTTATCGCGCGAGACGCAGGGATCGTGCACGGTCACCTCTCCGCCGGCGGCACGGGCGACGCCGATGTCCGCCCGGGCCAGCACCTCGTAAACGGTGACCACCTCCAGTTCAGGAGCATAGCGGGAGAACACCCCGTGGCAGTTGGGGCAGGCCACCAGGACGGTTTTCACCCCCTGCGCCAGGAGGTAGGCCTTCATTTCGCCGAACATGGCCGCAAAGTGCCCGGACCGCCCCAGGTCGTGGGACGGCTTGGTGCAACAGTCGAGAACCATGCCGAGGGAAGGGTCGTTGCCGCGCAGCAGGTCGAAGAGCTTCAGCGTTGTCCGGGGGCGGGTCCCCGGCAGCGCGCAGCCGGGAAAGAAGATCGTGCGGCACCCGTCGGGAAGCCCGTACCAGGTGAAAAGTCTCGATGTCCCGGCCCGTTCGTAGGACAGGAGCCCCCGGTAGGGAGACAGTTGCAGCGTGCCGGCATCGGCGGTGGCGCGCCGCATGGCAAGGAACAGGGCGGCAGGATCGACCCCTTCGGGGCAGACCGCGCGGCAGAGGCCGCACAGGCTGCACCCGAAGGGGAGATGGGACTGGTCCTGTCGCCGGGGATCAAAGGACGCTGCCAGCGCCTGTGGCGTGCCGTGCTCCCGCAGGAAGGCGCATTCGGCTACGCAGATGCCGCAGGCGGTGCAACGCGTTGCCACGTCACCGGCGGACCAGGGGGGACGGCTCATGAGCCCGATTCGCAGAGCTGGGGATGGGGCCACCCCTCCATTCCCTTTTCAAGGATGAAGAGCCGCTTCTCGTCCACACCGCGGGACTTCAGGTAGTCATAGCTGTTCTTTGCCCCGCCGCCGCCCCGGGGGCAGACGATCACCACCTCGTCGGCGGTGGCGTTGATCCGTTCGAGGGTCGCGTCGAGCCGTTTCTTGTCCTCGTCGCTCTTGACGGGATAGGCGTTGGTTTCGAGGGAGCCCTTGAAATGCCGCTTCTGGAACGACTCGGGGGTCTGGATGTCGACGATGACCATGGACTTGCCCCCTTCGACCCACTGCTTGAACGTGTCCTGATTCACGTACCGGTAATCGGCCGCCAGCGCCGCCACCGCCAAGGCCACCACCATCATTGCTGCCAGGACTACTACTCTTCTCATGCGATTCTCCTTTTTTCCGGGACCGCCCTAGGCGGTCCTCTTCATTGAACGGTGGACGATTTCGAGGAATGCCTCGACCCGGACCTTCAGCTGGCCCGTGTCCGACTCCGAATAGTCGGTTTCGATCTGGAGGAACGGCAGACCGGTCCGCTGCTGCAGATGCTTCTTCAGGACCGATGATTCAACGGCATAGGTATGGCACCCGAGCCAGGTCAGGTCCACGACTCCGTCCGCGCGGAATTCGCGCGTCAGGCGCTCCACCAGCTCCAATCGGCCGGCATTGGGCGACATGCATGAGCAGGGTACCTTCAGGTACCGTTCGGCGATGGCCCGAAGCGGGTCGCCGTCTTCCCGCACCTGCTCCACCTTCTTGTAAGCCCCGCAGCTCTCCAGGCAGACCACCGAGGCGCCGCTCTCCTCGATGATCCGGATCAGCTTTTCCGAACCGATCCCCACGGGCACGCCGGTGATCAGAATCCGCGGCGTGGATTCGGTGAAGGGCGAGATGCCCGCTGCGGCCATCTGCCGCAACTCGGCCGCGAATCGATCCACCAGCCCGATGGCTGCCCGCCGGTCCACGGAAAAGCCGCGGTTGTGAAGGACGGTCAGCAGGTCGAGCCCGCTGATGGGGGACGGGATGGCCTTGCAGACGTCCTGGAGCGCCTGGAGGGACCGGCGCTCTTCGTTCATGAGCCGGATGGCTTCGGTCAGGGCCTTGCCGGTGATCTGCACGCCAAACTCGTTCTCAAGTCGCTCCTTGAGCCGTCGGACCTCAAGGAGCCAGTATTCCAGGGCAGCCTCGTCCTGGATCTGGGGAAGCTGCATTACATGGACCGGCTTGAGCTCCCCCAGAAGCTCATACATCTTTTTCTTGCCGTCGCAGGTGGTCTCTGCCAGGAGGAAGTCGGCAAAGTGAAAATAGGGGCAGGTGTCCGTGACGGCAAACCCGTAGCTCGACTTGATGAGCGGGCAGAGATTGCGGGGCAGCACCTTCTCGGCCGCGGGGATCGGCTTCTGGCTCGTCCCGCAGAGCGACACGGGAATGGCGCCGGCCGCCAGGATCAGTTCCGTCGGCGAAAAGAGACAGTAGGTGCCCACCGCATGCCGGCCGGCTTCCCTGGCCTCCTTGAGGGCAATGAGATTGCGCTCCTTGAGGGTGGCTATCTCGACAAAGGTTTCTGAATGTATCATGGCGACAGGATGGCCTCTTTCCGGACCGGGATACTACGCATTGCAGCCGATGAGGGCGGCGCCGAGGGCGCCCACGGTCTGGGGGTCTTCCGGCACGTGCAGGGACAGCCCCAGCCGCCGGGCGATGACGCCGCTGATGGAGCCGTTGGTGGCGAGCCCCCCGGTGAAGGTAATCCCCTCGTGGGCCTCCAGCCGCCCCACCAGCCCTTCCATCCGGCGGGCGATGGCGTCGATGATGCCGGCCGCAATGGCGCCCTTGGGGGTTCCCTGGGCGAGGAGGCCGATGATTTCCGATTCGGCGAAGACCGTGCACATGCTGGTGAGCGGCACCGGTTCGCTGGACGCGGCCAGGGAGCCGAGCTCGTCGAGGGTGAGGTCGAGGATGCCCGCCATGACCTGGAGAAAACGGCCGGTGCCCGCGGCGCACTTGTCGTTCATGATGAAGTCGGACACCGATCCGTCATCGCTTACCAGGATGACCTTGCTGTCCTGGCCGCCGATATCGATGACCGCGCGGGTGTCGGGATTCAGGTACCAGGCCCCGCGCGCGTGACAGGAAATCTCCGTGACCCGTTGATCGCTGAACGGCAGGGACACCCGGCCGTAACCGGTGCCCACCACGCGGGAGACGCTCTCTTCCCGGAGCCCGGCGGACGAAAGAGCTTCGCGAAAGGCCCGAAGGCCCGCCTCGCGCGGCTCCCAGCCGGTTGGTACCACTGCCCGGCCGCGAACCATGCCGTCGAACACGACGGCCTTGGTGGCGGTGGAGCCGATGTCGATCCCGACACTCACCATATCTGCCTCCCGCCGCAGCCGCGCCGCGGCATCACACAATCAGCACCCATTACAGGCGAATGACGGAACCGGCCGTGAGCATCGCCTCGGCCGTGGTGAACATATTGGTTACCGTTCCGGCCGCGAGCTTCTCCTTGCAGTGGAAGAAGTCGAGGCAGACGCCGCAGGAAAGGACCTCCACCCCCCGGTTGCCCAGGTGCTCCAGCGCCTGAAGCACCTCCGACCCTTCGGTGGTGAGGAGCACGCCCGAGTTGAGGAACATCATCCGGTCCGGGAGACTCTCCTGGTCCAGGAGCGTGATGATGAAGTTCTTCATCAGGAGCCGGCCCAGTTCCTCGGGGCCGTCGCCCAGGCGGTCCGAGGTGATGAGCATGACCGTCCGGCCCTGCCGCGCGGGGTTCTCCGCCGGGGCTGAAGGGGCGCCCTCCCCGCTGCCGATGGTGATGGCAAAGCCGCCGTCCGCCTCCTCGACGGCCACCCGGAACCCCCGGTTGGCGGCGAAGCGGGCCACGTTCTCGCGGGGCGCCCCCCCATCGACGAGCACCCGCACGGTCTCTCCGCCCGCCTCCTCCAGCGCCCGCTTGGTGGACACCACCGGCGCCGGGCACGCCATGTTCCTGCAATCGATCGTTTTCATAGAAGCTGTAACCTTCCTACATCCAGAGGACCCAGGAGTCCTGGATGTTCTTCATGAGCCAGTCGCCGGCAGCCTTTTCCACGAAATCGAACTTGTCGCCCCCCACGGCGCCGGCATATTCGGCACACGGCGGGCAGGCGCCGAACCAGGCCCCCTTGTCCTTGAGCTTTTTCATGATGCTCTCGGCATTGCCGAACTTCTTGAAGATGGGGGATTCGATCCGCCCGGCCTTGTTGCTGTTGGCCAGATCGGCTCCTTCCAGGGTCATCCAGACGTGGACCTTGCCCCAGCCCTTGTCGGCAACCACCTGGGCCATGAGCAGGGCAAAGATGGCGCGGTTCGGATCATTGCCGCCATGGGTGATGACGATGACGTATTTGCCTTTCCCCTCCGGGTCACCCGCAAAGGCCTGGCCACCCATGAGCCCGGCAAGGCCTGCCGCGCCGAGCCCCATGCCGATGGTCCTGAGGAAGTCGCCCCTGCTAACCGCATCCGCTGCCGAAGACTCCGGGCACTCCGTTTCTTCCCTTTTCATGAGAATCCCTCCGTGATACATTCATAGGATAAAACCGTGCAAATTATCGACTAATTGACAGAATCAGGTCAAATTGATATTTTTCATATATGAAATAACTTCAATCGGGAAAGACGATATCACGCCATGAACCTCAAGCAGCTCGAAGTATTTCTGGCAGTCGCCGAGAGCGGCAGTTTCTCCCGCGGCGCGGAAGCCACCTTCCTTACCCAATCCACCGTGAGCCAGCACATTGCCGCCCTAGAGAGCGAGGTGGGCGTGCGGCTCCTGGACCGGACGAGCCGAGGGGCGCTCCTCACCGAGGGGGGGAAAATCCTGCTGGAGCACGCCCGGAAAGTTGTGGCCGGCAGCCGCGAAATCAGCAAAGTCATGCGGCGGTTCCGGGGACTTGAGGAGGCGGAGCTGCGCATCGGCGGCAGCACCATCCCGGCCGATTACCTGATTCCCGCCATGCTCGCCTCGTTCCTGGGGCGGCACCCCGGCGTCCAGGTGACGCTGCTCCAGGGGGACAGCCGCGACATCCTGGACCGGATCGAGCGGGAGGACGCGGAGGTGGGCATCATCGGCAGCCGTTTCGACGAGGAGGGGTTCACCTTCACCCCCCTCGGCCGGGACGAGATACGGCTCATCGCCGCCCCGGGCCACCCCCTGGCGGGCACCGGAGCCGTTCCCCTCGCCGAACTGGCGAACCACGGCTTCGTCTTCCGGGAGCGGGGGTCGGGCACGGCCAAGAGCGTTGCCGAGGCACTGGCGGAGGCGGGCCTGCCCGCCGAGAGGCTCCACGTCCGCGCCTGCCTGGGCAGCAACGAGGCGGTCAAGCAGGCAGTGGCAACCGGTCTGGGGCTGTCGTTCGTGTCGGAGCTGTCGGTGCGCAAGGAGCTCGCCCGGGGCGAGCTGGTCGAACTGCCGGTGGAGGGGCTGACCATCGCCCGGACCTTTTATCTCGTCGCCCGCACCGGCCGGGAACTCTCCCCACCGGCCCTCGCCTTCATCGGCGAGCTGACCGGGACCCGGCTCGGCACCCGGTCCGCCTGACCCGCAGCTCGACGCTCCCCCGTCATTACACACCATGGAAAAGATTCTCATCATAGACGACGAGGCGTTCATCCGCGAAAACGTGGAGCGGATCCTCACCGAAGACGGCTACCAGGCCCTCTGCGCCGCCTCCGGCACCGAGGCGCGCGAGATCGTTGCCGACGAGGACGTGGACCTGGTCCTGCTGGACCTGAACCTGGGCACCGAGGACGGCATCGAGGTGCTCAAGGAGCTGAAGATCCTGGACCCGGAGCTCCTCGTCATCATCATCACCGGCTTCGGCTCGGTGGAAAGCGCCGTGGACGCCCTGAAGCTGGGCGCCTTCCACTACATGAAAAAGCCCTTCAAGGCGGACGCCCTGCGGGTCATCGTGAAGCTGGCGCTCCAGACCCAGACCCTGCGGCGCGAGGTCCGCAATCTCCGCAAAGGGGACCTGACCCTGTTCGAAAACGTCCCCCTGGTGGGGGCCGGCGAGGGGTTGAAGGAGATCATCCGCCAGGTCAAGGAGGTGGCCCGCTTCCCCCTCTCAACGGTCCTCATCACCGGCGAGTCGGGCACCGGCAAGGAACTGGTGGCGCGCACCATCCACCACCTCTCGGACCGGCGCGAGGCCCCCTTCGTCGCCATCAACTGCGCGTCCATGCCGGTTTCACTGCTGGAAAGCGAGCTCTTCGGCCACGAGAAGGGGGCGTTCACCGATGCCAGCCAGCGCAAGCCCGGCCTCTTCGAGGAAGCCCAGAAGGGGACCATCTTTCTGGACGAGATCGGCGAGATGGACGTCTCCATCCAGGCCAAGCTGCTGCGGGTGCTGGAGGACCGGAAAATAAGGCGGGTCGGCGGGACGCGGAACATCGACATCGACGTGCGGGTGATCGCGGCCACCAACCGCAACCTGCGCGACGCCATCCGCGAGGGGAACTTCAGGGAAGACCTCTACTACCGTCTCAACGTTTTTCCCATCCACATCCCGCCGCTGCGGGAGCGGAAAGAGGATATCCCGGTCCTGGCGAAATTCTACCTGGACCGCTACGGCCGCACCTTCAACCGCAGTTTCCAGACCATCTCGGCCAAGGCTCTGCGGCTGCTGGAAACGCACCCCTGGCCCGGCAACATCCGCGAGATGAAAAACGTCATCGAGCGGATCTGCATCATGCATGACGGCCCGGAACTGACCCCGAACCACCTGCCGCCCGAGATCAAGCAGACCGAGGGGGCCGCTGCCCCGCCGGCCACGGATGTGACCGCGGACCTGGCCCTGGGGCTCGAAGCGGCCACCGACCGCTACGAGAAGCAGCTCATCGCTGCGGCCCTGGACATGACCGGCAACAACGTGCTGCAGGCGGCCCAGATTCTCAAGATTCCACGGGGAACGCTGCGCTACAAGATGGCGCGGCATGGATTGCACGGGGGCGGAAGCGACGGGGGATAGGAAACGGCAGGTACCGCGGGGTCAGAATTCCGCGACGATCAGTTCTGACAGGGGCTTGCGGTCCGAGTGGTGGGGAACCCCGGACGGCCGTCCCACGGCGATCACCGCCATGAGCTCCAGGTTCGGCGGGAGCCCCAGCAGGTCGCGCACCTGGCCGGCGCTCTTCAGGATCTCGCCCAGCCACACGGCCCCGAGCCCCAGGGCGTGGGCCGCCAGCAGCATGTTCTGGAGGCAGGCCCCCATGGCCTGATGGTCCTTGGTCTCGTGGTACATGGCGTCCCGGTCGCAGAACACCGCAATGCTGACCGGCGCCCCTTCCACGATGTGGCGGTAGCGGGTGAGCCCCGCCAGGTCCCGGAGCTTTTCCCGGTCGCGGACAACGGCGAACCGCCACGGCTGGTTGTTGAGTCCGGACGGTGCCCATGCCCCGGCCCGGATGATCTCCTTCACCTCCGCGGGGTTCACCGGCTCATCGGTGAACTGCCGCACGCTGCGGCGCGAAAAAATCCCTTCGAGCAGTTCCATCAGCGCATCAACCGCCACAGGTAGATGAACGATCCCCCCACCGTCATGGCCGAGACGAGGCTCATGGCCTGGTGGACCGACATGGAGAAGGCTATCCGGCCCGGAAAGTCGGCCGCATTGGAAGCCCCGCCCAGGAACTCGATCAGGTCAACCCACTCCGGGTCCCACTGGTAGACCTGGAGGTAGAGGGCCGACCCCTTCCAGAGGAACAGGCAGACAAAGGCAACGCCGAAGGCGATGAATCCGCCGGAGATGGGGGAGTCCTTGATCTGGCGGTAAATCTTCAGAATCATGTCGAAGTTGACGATGGAAAGAAAGACCCAGTTGGCGTTGTCGATCATCCTGATCTGGCGCAGGACGTAATCGGACGGCGGCGGGTTGGTGTAAATGAACAGAGCCGACAGTGCGATGGCTCCCACGGTCAGGGTGGCGACGGTGCGCTTGCTGCCGGTTATTTCGAGGGTCCGGGTGAAGAGGTAGTACTCCCGGAACCCGAATGTCAGGACAATGATGGCGATGGTGCTGATCACGTAGTGGACCGCCGCCAGATGGTGGTACATGGAAAAGGGGTTGAGCGCGTACGCCTGGCTGAAGAAAATGAGGCAGAAGCCGATGGCGATGCTAGTCCAGAGGCGGGCATTGCCGATGCTGAAATAGATGCTGATGATGGCGGCGATCAGCCAGAAGAAGACCTCAACGATAGTCACTATGGTGACATTATGGAGAAACTCCACGTCAACCTCCCGTCAATTGGCTTACACCGGCACCAGGGCCCTCTCCGCGAAACGGAAGTTTCTCCGGAGAGTTGCGGCCATTGCAGATCCTTCGCACTACCCCGTCCTGTATAATACAACTCGTTAGGTAATGCAAATTTACAATTAACATGCCAACCCGTCCCTCCGGCACGTGGCAGCGGTCAGCGTTCGAGACGCACGGCCGCCACGAGCTCTTCCAGTTCGAGCCCGCTCCCGACCAGGACACCCAGGCTGCCGTCATCTTCGCGGCGATAGAGGTCGAAGAGGGGGCGGCGTTGTCCGTCCTCTCCCTTGACGCTCTTGGCGGTGACGATCCCCACCCGGGCAAGCTGGGGCTGGGAGCAGGAGTTGGGGCAGCCGGATATGGACCACCGGAGCGCCGCGGCGTCGTCGTTCATGGCGCCGATGACGGCCCGGGCCACGTCCCTGGTCGGCGCGAGCCCCATGGCGCATTCGTGGCTGCCGGGGCAGATGCGGAAGGCTACCCGCTGTTCGGGGCGGTCCGCAGCGAACCCGGCGGCGGCCATGGCGTCGAGGGCGTCCTGACGGCGCGCGGCCTCGGGCAGGAGGAAGCGCACGTTCTGATCGCCGGTGAGCACCATGAAGCCGCCGGCAACGTCACGGGCCACGGCGGCCAAGGACCGCAGGCCGCCCGTTGTCAGTTCGCCGGCAAAGACCGGTGCCTCCACGCAGACGTTGCCGGCGGCGACGGACGGGAACAGCTCGCCGCTGAAGAAGTCGGCCAGGGGCAGGGGCTGGTCTCCCCGGCGCTCCGCCACCAGGGCGAGGAATTCCTCGCGGCCCAGGTCGCGGACCAGATGCTTGAGACGCTTTCCCTTGGGCGCACGCTCCTTGTAGACCCGGACAATGGCCTCCACCAGGGGGATGATCCGATCCTCGGCCACCGCCTCCTCCACCAGGAATGCCGGCAAGGGTTCCCGGCCGAGGCCGCCGGCCGCCCAGACGTCGTAGCGCGGAGCATCGGCCTCGTTCTCCCGGTGCACGAGCGACAGATCCTGGATCAGGTGGCGCCCTTCGTTGTCGCCGGTGAACACGCCGATCTTGAATTTTTTAGGCAGTGCCTCGAAATGGGGATTGCGGGTAAAGTGCAGATGGAGCTTGTGGGCCAGCGACTGGACCAGGGGCCAGGCCGCGGCGGTGACCGAGCCGCAGACCACCCCGCGTACCGCCCCGCCGCAGGCGCCGCGGGTGGTGAGGCCCACGGCGGCAAGGCCGCGCCAGACCGATGGGAGGTGATCCTCGGTGAGGCCGTGCAGCTCGATGCTTCCCCTGGTGGTAAGATGGAGCAGGCCGCCGGCGAACCGGTCCGCGATGCCGGCCACCGCCTCGGCCTGCTCCGCTGAAAGAATGCCCGCCGGCACCTTTATCCGGAGCATGAAGGTTCCGGGGTGCCGCTGGGCATACACGCCGTCAATTCTGAGCTGTTGCGGATCGAATCGCATTGTTTACCTCTTTGGTAAATAATTTTACCAAAGAGTACCACACAAATATCGTACTTAAAACAATAAAATATCCCCAGTAATATACCGTACTATTCTCGATCATTTTTGTCGTACTTTTTTCGACCCTTTCCCTGCCCCTCGTCTCGTCGCTCACGGGCCGGACGCTGGAGTTCGGGCTCGCGGGCCTGTTCCGGGTGGGGCGCGGGACGCTCCGAGATTTCCCGTCCCTGGCTGCCGGCACTGCCGGGGGACGCCGGCATTACCTGCGGTGCCTGCTTCCCAGGGGCGGGGGCCTGCTTTTTCCTCTCCGGCACCTGCTTCATCGTGTCGGGGGCAGGCGTCTTCACCTGGGGCGACCGTTGCTGGACGCGGGGCTGGCGCGCCGCGTCATCCGGGCGTGGCCGGGGGGACGGCTCCTTACCGGGAACGGCGCGCGGGGGCGGGGGCGGGGACGCGTTGCGTCCCTTCCCTTCTGGTAACCGTTCGCGACCGGTGGGGAGCCCGGCACCTTTTCCGCCCTGCCGATTGCCGGACAGTGCCGGCGCCGTCTCCTGGCGGCGCGGCGTTTCGCGGTGCTTCACCCGCATTTCGCCGGCCTGGCGGCCGGGGCCGAAGACCGATCCCGCATCGCCGGGAACCGGGCGGCGGTCGCGCCGTACCTCCTCCGGCTTCAGCTTCCTGATGCGCTCCGGCGGCTGCCGTTCGGGGGCTATCCGCTTGTCGATGGGGCGCCGGGTTTCCCGGGCGGGCCTGATGGCCGGGGGACCCACCTCGACCCTGGCGGAGATGAACGGGTTCTCCCGCGCAATCGAACGCCCTCTCCTCCCCGTGATGAAGGTGTCCCGGTCGATGATGGTGACGGCGTTGCGGACGTGGATGTGGCGGTATGTGCGGACCACTACCGGATTCACCGCCACGTTCGTGATATCGACGCTGAAGGGGCCGTAAAAGCCGATGCCGTAGTAGACCTCGCCCGGCGCCAGCGGGACCCAGGCCACGGTGTCCGAGCTGTACACCCACCCCACGTACCCCGGCCCCCAGTAGGCGGCGCCGCGGGAGGGAGGCACCCAGCACCAGCCGACCCGGGACACGAATACCCACCGCCCGTAGTGGTAGGGCGCCCACCCCCAGGGCTCATAGGATATCCAGACGTAGGAGCCGCGCACCCACGTCCACCGCCCCAGCCGATAGGGGGCCCAATCCACGACGGCTGAGACCCGGGGCGACCAGACGTAGCCGTACTCCCCCGCGTAGAGCCACCGGCCGTTGGCGTCCAGGTCGGCCGCGTAGTCGTCCAGCTCGTCGGGCACGTAGCGGAGGCTTTCGGCCGCATCGGCCAGCACCCGGTTCCGCTTCCGGTTCCAGGTTTCCCACTCGTCGGGCGAGCCGATCGGGGCGATCTCCGCCTGCTCGTCGACCGTCAGCCGCAGCTCGCTGCCGGCGGAGACGCGCGTCGTGCCCTGGCGGGTCTCCACCACGGCATAGCCCTTGATCACGGCCACGACCGCGGCGCCTCCGCTCGTGGCGTCAACCATGACGATGGAGTTGTCGTAGATGCCGGTCGAGGCGTAGGGGGTGTCGACCCGGATGCGGTCGACCCCGCCCTTGCGATTGGTGAGATAGGCCCGTCCTTCGGCCAGGCTGAGCTGGAACGATTCCCGGCCCAGGTCGACGATGTCGAGGGCGGTCCGGGCATCGACCCGCACCTGGACTCCTCCCCGCACCTGGATCTCCGCCCGGCTCCCCTCCGGCGACCAGAGCCGGTCTCCTTCGGCCAGCGGCGTGTTGACCGCCGCCGCTACCCACTCATTGGTGTCCTCGGTGAGCATCTGCACGTCTCCCGCCACCAGCGAAAGCCGGGCCGTGCCCAACTGGGCCGCGGCGGCAGCCGACGCGGCCCAGAGGATCACAACGGCGCACAACGCTGCTGCGCGACTCGCGATTCCCATGATCAACCTCCCCTCCGGCGTCCCGCGCGGGACACCGGGCTGTTTCACAATTGTAGCGGCGGATGAACGGGCCGCAACGCACCCTCCATCCGTCTGGCAAAGACCGCTCCTTTTCGCTATACTGTCGGACAATTCGCGTCCCGGAGGTCCCATGGCCCGCCCCCCCCTCGACCAGGTCCGCACCATCGGCATCATCTCCCACATTGACGCCGGCAAGACCACGGTGTCCGAACGCATCCTCTTCTACACCGGCGAAACCCACAAGATGGGCGAAGTCCACGACGGCGACGCGGTCATGGACTGGATGCCCCAGGAGCAGGAGCGGGGGATCACCATCACCTCCACCGCCACCGTCTGCACCTGGCGCAACCACCGACTCAACCTGGTGGACACGCCGGGGCACATCGATTTCACCATCGAAGTGGAGCGGAGCCTCAGGGCCCTCGACGGCGCAGTGGCCATATTCAGCGCCGTGGAGGGGGTCCAGCCCCAGAGCGAATCGGTCTGGCGCCAGGCCGACCGCTACCGGGTCCCCCGCATCTGCTTCATCAACAAGATGGACCGGGTCGGCGCCGACCTGCGGGGCACCCTGCGCCAGATGGAGGAGAAGCTCAAGGCCCGGCCGGTGCTCCTCCAACTCCCCGTGGGCGAGGAAACCGGCTTCCGCGGGGTGATCGACCTCCTTGCCGCGGAGCTGGTTGCCTTTGCCGAGGGGGACCAGGGGCGGACCGTCAGCCGGGGTCCCGTGCCGGCGGACCTGCTGGACGCGGCGCGCGAGGCCCGGGATGCCGTTGCCGAGGCGGCCGCCGATTTCGACGACGCCATCCTCGCCGATCTCCTGGAGGACAAGGATATCTCCGCCGACCGGCTGCGGGGCGCGCTCAGGCGCGGGGTCCTGGCCTGCCGCATCTTCCCGGTGCTCCTGGGCTCGGCCCTCCGGAACAAGGGGATCCAGCCGCTGCTGGATGCCGTGGTCGACTTTCTCCCCTCTCCCCTTGACGTCCCCCCTGCCAAAGGCCAACGCCCCGGCAGCGAAACCGTTGACGAACTCCCCTGCGACCCGCGCGGCCCCTTCTGCGCCCTGGCCTTCAAGGTACAGTCGGAAGAGGGGCGCAAGCTCACCTACCTCCGGGTCTATTCGGGCACCATCAAGGCGGGCGGCGCGGTCTGGAACAGCTCCCGGGGGTGCTTCGAGAAGCTCGCCCGGCTCTTCCGGATGCATGCCCACAAGCGGGAACAGATCGAGGAGGCGGCCGCCGGCGACATCGTGGCGGCGGCAGGGCTCAAGGAGGTGCTGACCGGCGACACCCTCTGCGACCCGGCCCACCGGATCGTGCTGGAGGGACTGGCCGTGCCGGAGCCGGTGGTGTCGCTGGCGGTGGAGGCCCGCGGGGTGGACGACCGGGACAAGCTCCTGCCGGCCCTGGAGAAGCTCCAGTGGGAAGACCCCACCTTCCGGGTCCACGAGGACGAGGAAACGGGCCAGACCATTCTCACCGGCATGGGTGAGCTCCACCTGGAAGTGGTTGTGGACCGGTTGCAGAGGGAATTCGGCGTGGGGGTGAAGACCGGGCGGCCCCAGGTGGTCTATCGGGAAACCATCACCCGGCCGGTGGAGCGGCGGGAGGTCTTCCGGGCCGAGCACGAGGGGAAGGTCCAGGGGGGAGAGGTCCTGCTGCAGCTTTCGCCCCTGCCGCGGGGGGCCGGGGTGCGGGTGAGCGTGCCGGACGCCGCGGAACCGGGCATCGGCAAGGAGTTGCGGGACGCGGCAGCCGACAGCATCGGCCGGGCCTGCTCTGCCGGGTCCCGCACCGGCTATCCCCTCACTGATCTGGAGGTGCGGGTGGCGGCGGTTCCGGTGGAGCCGGGAGTGACCACCGAGGCGGGAGTGCGTGCGGCGGCAGGCAGGGGGCTCATGCTGGCGGCCCGGGACGCGGGGCTCACGCTCCTGGAGCCGGTCATGAACCTGGAGATCGTCATCCCGGCCGACTATGCCGGCAAGGTCCTCGGTTCGGTCCAGCAGAAGCGGGGACGGATCGAGGGGATCAGCAGCCAGGGCGACACGGAAACCATCCGGGCCCTGGTCCCCCTGGCGGAACTGTTCGGCTACATGACCGAACTGCGCAGCGCCACCAAGGGGCGCGGCACCTATACCATGGAATTCTCCCACCACGACCGGGCACCGGCCGAGGTGCTGCGGCGCTTCGGCCTGGAGGCGTGAACCGGACGGCTACTTCTTTTCCTTTGTGCGCAGCACCGTCCGCAGCCCCTTGGCCATGCGGCGCTCCCCCTTTTTGCGCTCCCGCCGCCCCTCGGCATCGGCCAGGGTAGCCATGGTTTCTTCTTCCAGCCGAAGCTTAAGATAGCTGCCGTAGCGGCCCGGATCCAGCCCGCCGCCGGCCAGGGCGGTGCGGACGGCGCAACCGGGCTCGTGCCGGTGGGAACAGTCGTGGAAACGGCAGCCGGCAGCCAGCTTCGCGATCTCGGGAAACGCCGCGTCGATCCCCTCGTCCACCTGCCAGAGGCCGAACTCCCGCATCCCCGGCGTGTCGATGACGATCCCCCCGCCCGGCAGGAGGATGAGCTGGCGATGGGTGGTGGTATGGCGCCCCTTGGCGTCCCGCTCGCGCACGGCTCCGGTGGCCATGACCGGATCCCCTGCCAGGCGGTTGACCAGGCTCGACTTGCCCACGCCGGACGGCCCGATGAAGCAGGCGGTCACGCCGGGGGCGAGAAGGGCCCCGACTTCGTCGACCCCGGCGCCGTCCAGGGAGCTGACGGTCATGACCCGGATGCCGGGAGCGACCGTTGCGGCCTCCTCCGCCGGTGCGGCCGGATCGCCGGACAGATCGCTCTTGGTGAGCAGCACCACCGGTTCGGCGCCGCTCTCGCGGGCCGCGGCCAGGAACCGCTCGAGCCGGCGGAGGTTGAGGGCGCCGTCCAGTCCGGCCACGATGAAGACGATGTCCACGTTGGCGGCCACCGGCTGGACCTCGGCCGCACGGCCCGACTCGCGGCGGGCCAGGATGGTGCGGCGGGGCAGAACGGCCCGCACCAGGACGGTGCTGTCGCCGGCAACGGGCTCCACGATCACCCAGTCGCCCACCACCGGCCGTTCGAGCCGGTCGCCGGCCGTCTCCCGCATGGCCCGCCCGGTAAGGATGGCCGCCACCTCGCCGTCTGCCGTGCGCACCCGGTATTCGCCGCGCTGCTCGGCAACGACCCGCCCCGGCCGGCCGGCGTCGGAGGACGCCCCGGCATGGGCGGCGAACCAGTCATCCCATCCCATTTTTTCAAGCAGTTCCATCTGGCTCCCTCGTGGGTGGCTTCATGCGCGGACATTCCGTTGAGGGTCCTGCGTCTACTGTGTCACATTTTCTCTGAACGTCCCGCAAGGGGGCCGGGGGCTCTCCCGGAGAAAAAAGTCCCGCAAAACAGCAGGATGCCGGTGCGACAGGAAATCGGCTCCATGGCTGGCAAGGCGAATCGGGGGACAAGGGCGTCGCTTGGAGTTTTTTCGGAGGGAGAGGTCCAGGCCGGTGTTCCCTGACCTCTCCCGGGGCGAAGCGGTGGGGCTGCCGGCTGCCGCTGCGGGCGGCCGGAAAGGGGCAGACGGGGCCCCGTCACTCCCCCAGGTAGGTGTACCCCAGGAGCGTCCGGTCCAGCAGTTCCAGGAAATGGCTGCTCTCCTCGATGGTAACCTTGCGCAGGGCCACGTCCTTCTCCAGGGTGTCGCGGACGTGCTTCAGGATCTCCGGCCCCTTGTACTGGACGTACTTGAGGCTCTCCCAGGTGGCGTCGCCATGGATGACCGTGTCGATCTTGTAGCCGGTCTTCTTGTTGAAGGTGACGTGCACGGCATTGGTGTCGCCGAACAGGTTGTGCATGTCCCCCAGGATCTCCTGATAGGCGCCGATCAGGAAAAAGCCCACGAAATAGGCCTCATCCTTGCGCATCTTGTGGAGCGGCAGAAACTTGGTCCGGCCGTTCTCTCCCACGAAGCTGGTGATCTCCCCGTCCGAATCGCAGGTGATGTCGGCGATGGTGGCCATCACGTCGGGCTTCTGGTTGAGCCGCTGGATCGGCACGATGGGGAAGAGCTGGTCAATGGCCCAGGAGTCGGGAATCGACTGGAACAGCGAGAAGTTGGCGAAATGGGTCTGCCGCAGGCTCAGTTGGAAATTCTGGAGTTCCTCGGGGATCGGCTTGATCTTTTCCACGATGCTGTTGATCTTGCGCAGGATCTTGCCGTGGAGCCACTCGGCCATGGCCCGCTCGTTGAGGGTCAGGTAGCCCAGGTTGAAGAGGCTCACCGCCTCCTGGATGAGCTGGACCGTGTCATGGTAGTCCTCCCGCAGCGAGTAGCGGTCGATGCTCTTGTAGATGTCCACCAGCTTCTTGACCGTGGGAGCCAGTTTCTCCGCCCCCTTGAGGGTTTCCTCGAAGTCGGGCATGGCATTGGACGTGTTGGTGTTGAGGAGGTTGGTCACGAGCACCGAGTAGTGGGCCGCCGTGGCCCGCCCCGATTCGGAGATGATGTTGGGGCATTCGACGCCGGCATCTTCGCAGATGTTCTTGATCTGGTAGATGACGTCGTTGGCGTACTCCTCGATGGAGTAGTTGACGCTGGAGAAGTAGCTGGACTTGGACCCGTCGTAGTCGACCCCCAGGCCGCCGCCGATGTCCACGTAGCGGATGCCGACCCCCAGCTTGCGCATCTCGGCGTAGATGCGGGTCCCCTCGATCAGGGCGCTCTTGATCTTGTCGATCTTGGTGATCTGGCTGCCGATGTGGAAGTGGAGGAGATTCACCCGGTCCAGGAGGTCGTTCTGCTCCAAAAGCCCGATGGCGGCGATGATCTCGGACATCCGGAGGCCGAACTTGGCGTCCTCCCCGCCGGAGGTGGCCCACTTGCCGGTCCCCTTGGAGGAAAGCTTCACCCGGATACCGAGCTTGGGCTTGATGCCGGTCTTTTTGGACAGGGCAATGATCTTCTCCAGCTCGAACATCTTCTCCACCACGATGGTGATGTCGTAGCCGATCTTGGTGGCGTAGAGGACCGTCTCGATATACTCGGTGTCCTTGTAGCCGTTGCAGATGATGGGGATGCCGTTGCCGGTGGCAAAGGAGATGCCGATCACCAGCTCCGGCTTGGAGCCCACCTCAAGGCCGATGTTGTAGCGCTTGCCGAACTTGGCGATGGCCTCCACCACCTGCCGCTGCTGGTTCACCTTGATGGGGTAGAAGGTCTGGTAGGTGGCCGGGTAGTCGTTCTCGTCGATGGCGTTCTTGAACACCCGGTTGATGGATGCGATCCGCCCCTGGAGCACGTCCATGAACCGGAGCAGGATAGGGGGCTTGATCTTGCGCTTGATCAGATCGTCCACCAGGGCACGCAGGTCGATGGAATGCTTGGACGTGGGTGACGGGTGCACGCAGACGTTCCCCTTCTTGTTGATGGAGAAGAGGTCGGCGCCCCAGTTGGGGAGGTTGTAGATCTTCGCAGATTCGTTAATCGACCAACGTTCCATATGCTCTCCTGGCGACGCCATATTCGCGCACTAACGCCGCTGTTAGGTAATCGTTTTCAGTTTACGGTTTTCCCAAGGGGCGAGAGATTTCGGCCAGATCGGTGCCGGCCCGCAGAAACCGTGCCGAGGCGTAGCAGCGCTACGTTGAGGCAGGGTTTCGAGGACGCGGCGTCGAGATGGTCGGAAGATATCGCCCCTCCTTAAGACAATCTGCTCTTGAAATCCTCGTATCCGAACGTCCTCACCACCCGCAACTCCCCGGTCTCCGGCTCGAAGGTGCAGATGGCCGGATGCTGGATGCCGTTGAACGTGGTGGTCTTCACCATGGTGTAGTGGGACATGTCCTCGAAAGAGAGCCGGTCGCCCGGCTTCAGGGGCTTTTCAAAGGACCAGTCGCCGATGACGTCCCCGGCCAGGCACGACGGCCCGCCGAGGCGGTAGGTGTGGGCCTTCTCGCCGGGGTCGAAGCCGCCGGTAATGCCGGGACGGTAGGGCATCTCCAGCACGTCGGGCATGTGGCAGGTGGCGGAGACGTCGAGGATGGCGATGTCCATCTCGTTGTGCACCACGTCCAGCACCTCCCCCACCAGGATGCCGGTGCCGATGGCAATGGCCTCCCCCGGCTCCAGGTAGACCTCCACGCCGTACTTTCCCTTGAAGTACGTGATGAGCTCCACCAGGGCGTCGATGTCGTACCCCTCACGGGTGATGTGGTGGCCGCCCCCCAGATTCAGCCACTTCATGCCGTGGAGAAACGGGCCGAACTTTTCCTCGAATACCGTGGCGGTCCGCGCCAGGGGCTCGAAGAGCTGCTCGCAGAGGGTATGGAAGTGGAGCCCCTCCACCCCCTGGAGGGATCTGCCGTCGAACTCCCGCCGGGGAATGCCGAGCCGCGACGCGGGCGCGCACGGATCGTAGATGGGGGTATGCCCCTCGGAATGCTCCGGGTTCACCCGCAGCCCCACCGAGACCCGTCCCCGCTCCTTCTCCCACAGGGGCCGGAACCGCTCCAACTGGTTGAAGGAGTTGAAAACCAGGTGGTTGGAGGTGGCAAGCAGCTCCACCACGTCGCTCTCCTTGAAGGCGGCCGCGAAGCTGTGGACCTCCCGGCCGAACTCCTCGCGCCCCAGCCGGGCCTCCCACGGCGAACTGGCGCAGACCCCGTGGAGCGTCTCCCGGATGATCGGGAAGACGCTCCACATGGCGAAGGCCTTCAACGCCATGAGTATCTTGGCGCCGCTGCGCCGCTGCACCTGGTCCAGGATGGCCAGGTTGTGGCGCAGCCGCCCCAGGTCCACCACGTAGGCGGGAGACGGGGCAAGCTTCAGGATTTTTTCGATGTCGATACCAGTCAAAGTCCAGAACCTTATTTACCGCGGACGGCGCTGCAGAGAGACAGTGATCAAACGTCTTAACCGCCGGAGCGCAAGATTTCGGCCAGATCCTCGCACCCGCAGGGATGCCGGCGGAGGCGTAGCAGCGCTACGCCGCACAACGGGCATTCCGAGAACGGCGGGGAGATGGTCGGAAGAGTGCGCTCCTCCTACAGCTCCGGCCATTCGCCGCCGTCCACCACCACCGTCGGCAGCCCCATGGGCCCAAGCTCCGCCAGGAACGGCTCGGGATCGAACTGCTCCATGTTCCAGACGCCCGGGGCGTGCCATTTACCGGTCAGCATCATGATCCCGCCCACCACCGCCGGTACGCCGGTGGTGTAGCTGATGGCCTGGGAGCCGACCTCTTTGTAGCAGGCCTCGTGGTCGCAGATGTTGTAGATGTAGACCTGTTTCCGCTTGCCGTCCTTGAGGCCGCGGGCGATGACGCCGATGCAGGTCTTCCCCTTGGTGAGGGGGCCGAGGGAACCGGGGTCAGGGAGGAGCGCCTTCAGGAACTGGATCGGCACGATCTTCTGCCCCTGGAACTCCACCTCGTCGATGCGCGTCATGCCCACGTTCTGGAGCACCTCCAGGTGCTTCAGGTAGTTGTCGGAGAAGGTCATCCAGAACTGGGCCTTCTTGATGGTCGGGATATGCTTGACAATGGACTCCATCTCCTCGTGATAGAGGCGATAGATGTTCATGGGGCCGATACCCTCGGGAAAGTCGAAGACCCGCTTGGTGGAGAGGGGGGGCGTCTCGACGAACTCGCCGTTCTCCCAGTGGCGGCACGGGGCGGTCACCTCGCGGATGTTGATCTCGGGGTTGAAGTTGGTGGCAAAGGGCTGGCCGTGGCTCCCGGCGTTGGCATCGATGATGTCGATCTCCTGCACCTCGTCCAGGTACTTCTTGGCGGCCAGGGCGGTGTAGACGTTGGTCACGCCGGGGTCGAAGCCGGAACCGAGCAGCGCCATGATCCCCGCGCTCTTGAAGCGGTCCTGGTAGGCCCACTGCCAGGAGTACTCGAACTTGGCGGTGTCCAGGGGCTCGTAGTTGGCGGTGTCGAGATAGTCGACCCCGGTCTCCAGGCAGGCGTCCATGATGGTCAGGTCCTGGTACGGCAGGGCCACGTTGATGACGAGCTTCGGCTGCTCTTTCCTGATGAGCGCCACCAACTCGGGGACATTGTCCGCGTCCACTTGGGCAGTGGCGATGCTGTTGTTCAACTGGGCGGCGATGGCGTCGCACTTGGCCTTGGTCCGGGAGGCCAGGGTGATCCCGCTGAAGATGTCCCTGCGCTGGGCGCACTTGTGGGCAACGACCTGGCCGACGCCGCCGGCTCCGATTATCAGTACCTTGCTCATGATTCCTCCTGGGCGCCGCCATATTCGCGCGCTAACGACGTCTGCTCGTCGACGTAGCGCTGCTACGCCTGCGGGCCCCTCTCCTCTCATCCGCCGTTATCATCACGAATCTGACGCCGCTTGAACTAATGATATGGGCTGAAATCCGTGTAACAATTCTTGAGAACGCGATATTTCGGAAAGAGCGCGTTCGTTAATAATCAAAGGTCGGCGGGGTCACGACCCAGAGTATCTTCGCCGGCCCCTTGCCGATGTTCTTCACCGTATGCCGCTTGTCCGAGGTGAAGTAGAAGCACTCGTCCTTTTTCACCGTGTAGATCTTGTCGTCCAGCCGGAGCTGGATCCGGCCCAGAAGGACGAAGCCGAACTCCTCCCCCTCGTGGAAGTTCTGCTCGTCCATCTCCTCGCCCGGGGACAGGGTCACCAGGGCCGGGTCCATCTCCCGGTTCTGGGCGCCGGGGACGAGGAGTTCCACCGTCACGGCCGCATCGTCGGCCGAGGTCTGAACCCGGGCATCCTTGCCGTAGACCACGTCCTCGCCGATGGGGTCGCTGAAGAACTCCTGCATGCTGACGCCGAAGACGTCGAGGATGTCCTTCAGGGTGGCGATGGACGGGGAGGTGGCGTCGTTCTCAAGCTGGGAGATGTATCCCTTGGTCAGGTCGGCCCGATTGGCCAGTTCCTCCTGGGTGAGGGAGTTGATCATCCTGAGCCGCTTCAACCGCTCGCCGATCTTCACGTGGTTTCTCCTGGTTCAGAAATACTAAACTCTTTGTTTACACACGCTGTTTAGCATTTCTAAACTTTCTGTCAAGCAGCCGGTTTAGCATTTCTAAACTTTTCGTTTAAACCAATCGACACGAGGGGAGGTATATAATACAAAGAAAACAGGGTGTCAACGATTTTTTGACCCGGCCAAACATATTCAGAACCCCGCACCATTCCGTCACGTTCGGCCGATCACCGGCTTGACATTTTTCAACGTATGCCGTAGGAGAAAGTATACTATTTTCGAGGAGGAACGAAGATGCTGAAGGGAAGCACTCTCGGCTTCATCGGCGGCGGGAACATGGCTGAGGCGATCATCAAAGGGCTGCTGGCCGGCGGGGTCGCGGCGGCGGACGTGATGGTGGCTGAACCGGTGGCCGCGCGGCGGGAATACCTGCACGGCACCTACGGCATCGACGTCTGCGCCGACAACGGCCGGGTGGTTGCCGCTGCCGGCGCCCTGGTCATGGCCGTGAAGCCCCAGGTGTTCCGGGGCATGGCTGCGGCCCTGGGGCCGGCAGGGCTCGACGGCAAGCTGCTCATCTCCATCATGGCGGGGATCACCACCGCGGACATGGAAGAGGTCTGCGGCAGCGCGGCCCGGGTGATCCGGGTGATGCCGAACACCCCGGCCCTGGTGCTGGAAGGGGCATCCGCCCTCTGCCGCGGCAGGAATGCCACTGATGACGATCTGTTCTTTGCCGCGGGAATCTTCGACCTGGTGGGGACCACCTGCGTGGTGGAGGAAAAGCTCATGGACGCCGTCACCGGCGTCTCCGGCTGCGGCCCGGCCTACGTCTTCCTCTTCATGGAGGCCCTGTCCGACGCGGGCGTGAAAAACGGCCTGCCCCGGGACGTGGCCACCCGGCTGGCGGCCCAGACGGTGCTGGGAGCCGCGAGGCTCCTTCTGGAGACCGGCGATCACCCGGGCATCCTCAAGGAAAAGGTCACCTCCCCCGGCGGCAGCACCATCGCCGGCATCGCCTCCCTGGAGCGGGATGCCTTCCGCGGCGCGGTCATGGCCGCCGTGGACGCCGCAACCGCCCGCTCGGCGGAGCTGGGGAAAAAATAACGCTTCTTCGCCGCAGAGGAGAACTCTCAACGTGCAACGGCGGCTGCCACGAATCCCGTATCGATCAGGGTGGAGACGGCGGAAATCCGGTGCTACTCTGTGTCCTCTGTGGCCGCAGCCTTTCGGTTCATCTTCTCAAAGAGCTCGATCTGCTCCGCCAGGGAGAGCTTTTTGCCCTTTGCGCACCCCCGCAGGCAGAGGGAACAGCGGTCATCACCGCACCACTGGCAGAACCGGCAGTCGGGGCAGGGATGCTTTTTCGGCGGATCAGTAGACGACATTTCTCTTGGGGCCGCTCCCGGCCAGGATCTGGGCGAAAACCTTCCCCTGGTCGGCGTTGATCATGAGATAACGGGGCAGCTTCATGACGCTCTCGGCCGGGGTCACGTGGCGGCGGTCGATGGTGAAGGTGGCCCGGTACCCCAGCACCCCGGCCCGGCGGATCAGGTCGTCGTCATAGATGCCGAAGGGCCAGGCGAGCATGTCCACCGTCACCCCCAGCTCCTTCTCGATCTTTTCCCTCGATTTTTTCAACTGCGACTCCACCAGCCGGTCGAACTCCGCCGGGGGGAGCTTCTTCCGCTCCTTCTTGAAGTTGGGATGCCAGTAGGTATGGGACTGGAAATCGAAGAGCCCCGTTTTTTTCAGCTCCCGGAGCTGGTCCCAGGTCATGGCATACTTCGCGTTCGAGACGGCCGAGGGGTAGATGAAGACCGTCACCGGCACCCGGTACTTCTTCACCAGCGGCAGCATGTCGGTGTAGACCGACTTGTGGGCGTCGTCCTCCACGATCACCACCGACTTGGGGGGCGGCGCCGGTCCCTTTTTCAGATAGAAGTCCACCACCTGCCGCAGGGGGATCACCCGGTAGCCGTTGTCCCTCAGGTACTTCAGGTGCTCCTCGAAGACCGGGGTCTTGATGGTCATGCCGTCGGCAACGGTGGGGCCGAAGCGGTGGTAGAGGAGGATGGGGACCGAGAAATCCGCGGCCGAAACCGGCCGGGGCACGGCCCGGGCGGTGGACGGGAAGGACGCCAGGAACATAACCGCGACAATCAGGCGGAACAGCATGGGCGCTACAACCTCCACAAAGGGAATGACTACGGGAATTGCGGCCCAAAGGCCGCCACGGGGATAGTGACGGGAGAGCTGGTCAGGGGCGGTACACCCGCTCGCCGAACAGGGCCGTTCCGATGCGGACCAGCGTGGCTCCCTCCTCCACGGCGGCTTCGTAGTCGCCGGACATCCCCATGGAGAGTTCCGCCATGGACACGCCGGGGATCTTCTCGGCAGCCACTGCGTCGGCCAGGCGCCTGAGCTCCCGGAAGTAGGGACGGGCCTCCTCGGGGTCGTCGAAGAAGGGAGGCATGGTCATGAGACCCCGGACCCGCACGTGGGGCAGGGTCGCCATGGCCGCCACCAGGTCCGTGAGTTCGGCCGCGGAGGTGCCGCTCTTGGTCTCCTCGCCGGCTATGTTCACCTGCACGAGGATGTCGCAGACCGCGTCGAGCTTTGCCCACTGGCGGTCGATCTCCTCGGCCAGGGACAGGCGGTCAACCGAGTGGATGCAGGTCACGAGCCCGGCCAGGTACTTGACCTTGTTGGACTGGAGATGGCCGATGAAATGCCACTCCACCGGCTCGCGCACCTCACGGGCCTTGGCCGTGAATTCCTGCACGTAGTTCTCGCCGAAGAGCCGCTGCCCTGCCCGGGCCGCTTCCTCAACCGCCTCGGCCGGCATGGTCTTGGAGACCGCCACGAGGCGCACCGGCGCCGGATCACGCCCGGCCCGCCGGGCCGCGTCCGCGATCTTTGCCAGGATATGGGTCAGATTGTCGGCGATTGCCATGGCCGGAACTCACAGGGCGCCGATGCGGCGCAGATCCTCCACCACTTCGCAGAGCGGCAGGCCAACCACATTGGTATAGGAGCCGTCGATCCGCTCAACCATATAGGCAGCGCCCCCCTGGATGGCATAGGCTCCGGCCTTGTCCATGGGGCAGCCGGTGGCCACGTAGGCGCTGATTTCCTCGTCCCGCAAGGGCTTGAACACGACCCTGGTCACCACCGCCTTGCAGAGCAGACCGTCGCGCTCCCGGTCGTAAACGGCATAGCCGGTGATCACCTCGTGGGAAACGCCGGACAGTTTCCTGAGCATCCGCACGGCATCGGCCTCATCCACGGGCTTGCCCATGATCTCGCCGGCGCAGACCACGATGGTGTCGGCACCCACGAACCAGCGCCCCTCGGTCCGGGCCGCCGTGGCCACGGCCTTGTCCCGGGCCAGGCGCACGGCGAAATCCGCCGGGGCCTCGCCGGGGATGGGCTCCTCGGGGATATCGCTCGCGAAGACGTCGAACTCCACCCCGGCCGATGCCAGCAGCTCCAGCCGACGGGGCGAGGCGGACGCCAGGACGATCCTACCCTTTTCCATCCTTTTCTCCCTCGTTCCGCGCCTTGATCCGTTCCTCGTGGCGGCGTTTCTCGATCTCCAGCTCCTCCCAGTGCTTCTTCCAGTCCTTTTTCCTGACAAAGGAAAGGACCACGGCCCCCACCAGGATCACCACGCCCCAGAAGATGTTCATGACCTGGGACCGCGCAATGCCGTAGCCCAGGGAGACGATCCCCATGAGGATCAGGAGCGCCTCCAGGGAGAGGAGCCTGCCGATGAGGGATATTTCCTGTTTTTCCTTGTCGTCCATAGATACCCCGTAGGAGCGATCCTTGCGATCGTCCGCTTCTGGTGTCACGCGACGTCAAGGGCGAACGCGAGGTTCGCCCCTACACTGTTGCGAGCCAATGATCCAGTTCCGCCAGGGCCCGTTCCGCAAGCCTTCCCCGGCGCTCCTTCTTCTTCACTTTCCCCTCGAGGGGCGGGAACAGCCCGTAGTTTACGTTCATGGGCTGAAAGTGCCTGGCCGGCGCCGTGGTGATATGGGCCACCAGCGCGCCCAGGGCGGTGGTCGGTGGCGGGACTGCCGGTTCCTCGCCCCGCACGAGCCGGGCACTGTTGATGCCGGCCAGGAAACCGCTGCCCGCCGATTCCACGTATCCCTCCACCCCGGTGATCTGGCCGGCGAAGAAGGTGCGGGGATCGCCCTTGAGCCGGAAGGTGGGCTCCAGCAGGGTCGGCGCATTGATGAACGTGTTGCGGTGCATGGAGCCGAGCCGGACGAACTCGGCGTTCTCCAGTCCGGGGATCATCCGGAAGACCCGCCGCTGCTCGGGCCAGGTGAGCTTGGTCTGGAAGCCCACCAGGTTGAACAGGGTCCCCTCCCGGTTCTCGGCCCGCAACTGCACCACCGCGTGGGGCTCCCGGCCGGTGTGCGGGTCCGTGAGCCCCACCGGCTTCAGGGGGCCGAAGCGGAGGGTTTCCCGCCCCCGTTCCGCCATCTCTTCGATGGGCATGCACCCCTCAAAGTGTACCACCTTTTCAAAGTCCCTGGCCGGCACCTTTTCCGCGGCAAGAACGGCATCAACGAACCGCTCGTACTCCTCTTCGGACAGGGGGCAGTTCAGGTAGTCGTCGCCGTCCCCCTTGCCGTAGCGGGAGGCCCGGAAAACCTTGCCCGCATCGAGGGAATCGGCCGCAACGATGGGAGCGATGGCATCGTAGAAGTAGAGGCTGTCGCCGGTGATCTGCTTCAGCCGCTCGGCCAGGGCGTCGCTGGTCAGGGGGCCCGAGGCGATCACCAGGATCCCCTCGGCGGGAAGCTCCGTCACCTCCTCCCGCACCAGCTCGATCAGGGGATGCCCTTCGATCCGCTCGGTCACGTAGGAGGAAAACAGCTCCCGGTCCACGGCCAGGGCGCCGCCTGCCGGCACCCGGGTGGCGTCGGCAGCGGCCATGACGAGGGAGCCGGCCCGCCGCAACTCTTCCTTGAGGAGCCCCACGGCGTTCTCCAGGGACTCCCCCCGGAGCGAGTTTGAGCAGACCAGCTCCGCCAGCCCGGACAGGTGGTGGGCCGGCGAGTAGCGCTGGGGCTTCATCTCCCGCAGGACGACCCGCACGCCGCGCCCGGCGATCTGCCAGGCGGCCTCGCATCCCGCCAGGCCGCCGCCGATGATGGTGACGGCACCGGTCACGGGGACGGGTCCCCGCCGGCGGGAATCTCGAACTTCTGGAGGGGGTGGCCGGCCAGGAGCCGGGCCTTTCCCTTCTCCTCGTCCCAGAGGGTCAGATACCCCTTCCAGCCGCTGTCGAGCAACTGGCGGATGTGGGCCACAACCTCCCGGGAGGGTGGCACGTGAAAGGCGTTGTACCCCGAGAAGCCGCCGGGCGGAATGAGCCGGTAGGCGCCGCATCCCCGCACGACGCTCCGCTTGACGATGGTGGGCAGGGCGAAGGTCCAGATCTGCTCCTCGTACTTGGTCCAGCCGCAGATGGGGCACATGACCCGCCGGGAGCTCGCCTCGCCCCAGCACTCGGTATCGATCCGGGCATAGGCGAAGCGGCACTGTTCACAGGCTTCATGCATATCGGCAAGCATCATGGGATCCCCTTATCGACCACGTTCCGTGCGAGAAAAAGGCGGGGATCGCTCCCCGCCCGGTCGGCCACGTGATTACTTTTTCCCTTCGGTCCGGTAGTCGCATCCTTCCTTGGGACACTTGAGGAACTCCCCTTCCCGCTTGTAGACCTTCTTCACCAGCAGCGGGAAGCCGCACGTGGGGCACGGCCCCGGCTGGGGCGGATCCCAGAGGGCGAACTTGCACTGGGGGTAGCGGTTGCAGGAGTAGAACATCTTGCCGTAGCGGGACTTTTTCTCGGTCAGCTCCCCTTCCTTGCACTCGGGGCAGGTAAGGCCGGTCCCCTTGGGCTTTACCAGGGGCTGGATGTTCTTGCAGGCGGGATAGGCCGAGCAGGCCAGGTACTTGCCGAAGCGCCCGTCCTTGATGAGCATGGGGCTGCCGCACTTGTCGCACGTTTCCTCGGACAGGACCGGCTCAGCCTTCTCCTTCCCTTCCCCCTGGTCGATGTTGCGGGTATAGGTGCACCCCTCCTTGTAGCCGGAGCAGGCGATGAACTTGCCGCGCTTGCCGAGCTTCACCACCAGAGGTTTTCCACAATCGGGGCATGCCTCGTCCGTGGCCTCGGTGGTGAGGTCCGCCTTGCTGACCTCGCCCTCCTTCTGCCTGAGCAGCCCCTGGAAGGGCTCCCAGAACTCGCGCAGCAGCGGCTTCCACTGTTTTTCCCCCCGGGAGACCTGGTCGAGCTCTTCCTCAAGAGTGGCGGTGAAGTTGTAGTCCACGTACGTGGTGAAATGGTTGGTCAGAAGATCATTAACCACCATCCCCACATCCTCGGGGATGAAGCGCTTGCTGTCGAGGCGGGCGTACTTGCGCTCCAGGAGCGTGTTCATGATGGAGGCGTAGGTGGAGGGGCGCCCGATGCCGTATTCCTCCAGCGTCTTCACCAGGCTCGCCTCGGTGTACCGGGGGGGCGGCTGGGTGAAGTGCTGCTCCGGCAGGAGCTTCAGGAGCTTAAGGAGCTCCCCCTCCGTGAGGGGAGGCAGGGTTCCCTCCTTCTCTTCGGCCTGGTCGTCCACCCCTTCGATGTAGAGCTTCATGAAGCCGGGAAAGCGGATCACCGTGCCGGCGGCCCGGAAGCGGTAGCCCGTGCCCGCGCCGATGTCGACGGAGGTCTGGTCCAGGAGCGCCTCGGCCATCTGGCAGGCCACGGTCCGCTTCCAGATCAGGTCATAGAGCTTGAACTGGTCCGAGGAGAGGTACTTCTTCAGCTCCGCGGGAGTACGGGCGATGGAGGTGGGACGGACCGCCTCGTGGGCCTCCTGGGCGTTCTTCGCCTTGTTCTTGTAGAAGCGGGGCTTGGCCAGGGCGTATTCGGGACCATACAGGGAGGTGATGACCTGGTGGGCCTCCTGCAGGGCCTGGTTCGACAGCACCACGCTGTCGGTACGCATGTAGGTGATGAGACCCACGAGCCCCTCGTCGATGGCGACCCCTTCGTAGAGCTTCTGGGCCGTGGACATGGTCTTCTTGGCCGAGAACCCCAGCTTGCGGGCCGCCTCCTGCTGGAGGGTGGAGGTGGTGAACGGCGGCGCCGGCGTCCGCTTGCGCTCGCTCTTGGTCACCTTGTCCACGGTGTAGGTGGCGTTCTCCAGGGCCGTCACGAGCCGGTCGGCGGCTGCCTGGTCGGGGATGTCGAACTTGTCGAGCTTCTTCCCCTCGGCTTCGACCAGGTTGGCGGTGCACTTCTGCCCCTTTTCCTTGGCCAGCTCCGCGCCGATGGTCCAGTATTCCCGGGACTGGAACGCCTGGATCTCCTTCTCCCGCTCGCAGATGAGCCGCAGGGCCACCGACTGGACCCGGCCGGCGGAAAGGCCGTAGCGGATCTTCTTCCAGAGGAAGGGGGAGAGGTTGAAGCCCACGAGATAGTCGAGGATGGAGCGGGCCTGCTGGGCGTCCACCAGATCCTGGGAGATGGTGCGGGGATTCTCCACGGCGTGGACGATGGCGTCCTTGGTGATCTCGTGGAACACCACCCGCCTGACCGGCACCGGCGGCTTCTCGGGCTTCACGCCCAGGGCCGCCAGCAGGTGCCAGGAGATGGCCTCCCCTTCCCGGTCGGGGTCAGTGGCCAGCAGGAGCGAATCGCTCGCCTTCAACTCCTTCTTGATGGCGTCGATGTGCCGCTTGCTCTCGGGCAGGACGGCGTAGCGGGGCTCGAAATCGTGTTCCACGTCCACGGAGCCCTGCTTGCTGGGCAGGGCGCGCACGTGGCCGTAGGATGCGAGCACCTTGTAATCCGGGCCGAGGAACTTCTCTATGGTCTTAGCCTTGGCAGGAGATTCTACTATGACGAGATGTTGGGACATAGACGGTACCGTTGTCAGTTAGCGTGAAAAAACTTGCCGGGAAGCTGAGTTACGACTCCCTTCAGTTCCAGGCGCAGTAACATAGCCGAAACCTCCCCCACTGTCAACGCGCTTTTGGCAATGATCTCGTCAATGTGGAGGGGATCGGCGCCGAACATCGCCATCAGGGCAGCCTCGCCGGCGGGAAGCGGCGGCAAGAACGGCGCAGCCGCGACCGCGGCCGCAGCGCGGGGGGCAAGCTCTTCCAGGATATCCCCGACCCCGGCCACGAGCTTGGCACCTTCCCGGATGAGCCGGTTGGTGCCGCTGCTGCCGCTGCTCGTGATGTTCCCCGGAATGGCGAAGACGTCCCGCCCCTGGTCCAGGGCCATCTGCGCCGTGATGAGCGAACCGCTCCGCTCGGCCGCCTCCACCACCAGGACACCGCGGCACATGCCGCTGATGATCCGGTTGCGACGGGGGAAATTCTCGGCCAGGGGGCCCGTGCCCAGGGGGAACTCGGACACCAGGGCTCCCCGGTCGGCCACCCGGGCGAAGAGTTCCCGGTTCTCGGGGGGATACACCACGTCGATGCCGCACCCCAGCACGCCGACGGTCTTCCCCTCCCCGGCCAGGGCGCCCTGGTGTGCCGCGGTATCGATGCCCCGGGCCATGCCCGAAACCACCGCCACCCCGCGGCGGGCAAGGTCCTCGGCCAGCCGGGCCGTGACGGTCCGACCGTAGACGGTGGCCCGGCGCGACCCCACCACGGCCACGGCGGGCTCCAGCCCCGTCGGGTCGCCCTTCACGTAGAGATAGGGGGGCGGGTCGGCAATCTGGAGGAGAAGCGGCGGATAGTCCGGGTCCCGGATGGTGACGATGCGGACGCCGGCGCGCCTGACCCGCTCGCACTCCGACTCGGCAAAGGAGCGGGGATCATGCCCCCGGATGGAGGCCGCGACCGCTGGGCTCACGCCGCGCACGGACGCAAGCTCCGCGTCGGAGGCCCTGAAAACCGCCTCGGGAGAGCCGAACCGCTCCAGCAGCCGTCGATAGAGGACATTCCCCACCAGGGGGACCGATCTGAGTGCGAACCAGTGATACATGGGAGTGGGAAGGCGGCAGGCCCTTTCATGCCGGAGACGGGGGATGCGAAACGGGGACCGGCCGTGCCGGTCCCCGCAATGCTGCCTACCTGGCGGCCCGGACCTCGACCCGGTCGCCCCGGTAAATGGTATCGATGCTCTTCACCACCAGGGCCGTCGACGTGGTCTCGCCGCTGGCCACCACCACCAGGGCGCCGATCACCTCGGGCGGCAGCTTTTTCACGGAGATGTCGGCATACTGCTGGTCGGGCACCACGTCGCGCAGCACGTAGAACAGGTATCCCGGCTGGGCGCCCTGGCTTTTCCCCAGGTCTATGAAGACGAGATCGCCTTCGCTGATGGCCTTGTTGCCCCCCTGGGAGTCCACGATGAAGCCGTCCATATCCTGCTGGGCCGCCTTCAGGGGAATCAGGCGCCGCTTGTCCCGCCAGGGGAGGATGAGGGAGCCCGGCCCGATCTCCTGGTAGGACTTGGTCACGATTGCCTTGGAGGCCTTTCCTTCCACCTCGGTGAGCTGGAGGGTGCCGAGGGGGATCATCTTCTCACCCAGGATCACGTTCGTGACCGGGTGGCTCACGGCATCGAGCTTCTTGTAGACGGAAAACCGGTCCCCCACCCTGGCGCCCTGATCCGCGCCGATGTCCACGTAGACGATGTCGTCCTCGCCCACGATCACGCGGTTCTGGCTGGTGGTGATGATCCTGCCGGCGGGCTTGAACCCTTTTTCCACCAGATAGCCTTCGCTGCCGCTCACCAGGAAGCTCCGCTCCGCCACCGGCTCCTCGGAGGGGCGGGGCGACGGCGCCGCCTCGGGCGTGGCGGGCATGCGCGGCTCGATCTCGATCCGGTCGGGATAGACCCGGACCCGCTGGCCCGGATAGATGAAGTGGGGGTTGCCGATGGCAGGGTTCCTGGCCCAGAGGTTCGGCCAGTAGTAGGGGTCCTTGAGAAAGCGCTCGGACAGTCCCCAGAGGGTGTCACCCTTCTGGATGACGTAGACCGTCGGCTCCTCGGCGGCAGCCAGCACCCCAAGGGGAGCGACAAGAGATAGGGCGAGAAGCAGGGAAGCAGCCAGCATCCGTTTCATGGTCACCTCGCGGCCCCGTCCGTGAAGGGGCACCTGATGCGCCGGCAGGGCGAACGCCGGCATGGGTACGGAATCACTGTTTTTTCGAAGCCGCAGCAGCAAGCCGTTCGCGGGCCTTGGCCGCGGCGGGGCTCCGGGGATACCTGGCGGCGAGCGATTCGAGGATCTCCCGGGCCCGTTCCGGCTCCTTCAGGGCATAGAGCGTGTAACCGCTCTTGAGGAGGGCGTCGGGAACCTTGTTGCTCGCGGGGTAGCGTTCGGCCACCAATCTGAAGGCATCCAGCGCTTGGGGCAGATCGGAGCGCGAATAGTGGCATTCGCCGATCCAGTAGAGGGCATTGCCCGCGTACTCGCTGTCGGGATGTTCCGCGAGGAATGCCCGAAACGCCTCCACGGCGGCGGTGAAATTGTTGGCGCTGTAGAGGCCGAAGGCCTTCAGGTAGGCTTCGGGGGGGCCGTCCTTTTCACGGGGCGCGCCGTCGCGGCTCACCACCTCGATGCGGGATGGGGTACCGGCCGCGGGGGCGACCTGGACGAGGCGCTCGCTGATGTTCGCCTGCAGTTCCCGCTGTCCGGCCCTGAGCTGCTCGAGCTCGGCGCCCTGGGCGGCTAGGCGCTCGCGGAGCGCGGTCACCTCGGCCGAAAGTTCGGCGAGGCGCACGCCGGAGGTGGTGCTGGCCTGATGCAGGTGCTCCAGGCGCGTCTCCATCTCCGACTGTTTCCGCACCATCACATCCTGGCCGGCGCAACCGGCGGCCGTCACAAGACAGAATCCGGCAACAGCGTGTCTGAGCAGGTTCATGGACCCTCTCCCCGGTGAACTCTCCGGAGAGTTAATGACATTTCCCCTTGTTTGTCAAGGTCAAAGCCGTGACCGGACGCATGCGTTACCTATGGATATATTCACGTAATTTTGTTGATTACGTTCGCGTTGAATGTGCTATAACCATCGATCAGCGAGACAGCATCCGGCAGAGTGAGCGCCCACAGGACCGCACATGAAGATTTCCTTTGTCATTCCGGTGCATAACGAGCAGGACAATCTCCTCCCCCTTTTCGACGAGATCACCCGGATGGCAGATGCCGAACGGTACGAATACGAGGTCATCTTCGTCGACGACGGCAGCCGCGACGGCAGTCTCGGGGTACTCAAGGCCCTGGCGCGGGAGTACCCGGCCGCCCGCTACCTATCGCTGGCAGCCAACCGGGGCCAGTCCGCGGCCCTGGGGGTGGGCTTCGCCCATGCCGCCGGGGATGTCATCATCACCATGGACGCCGACGGGCAGAACGACCCGGCCGATGTGCCGGCCATGATGGCCCGTTACGGCGAAGGCTGCGACATGGTGACCGGCTGGCGCCGCAACAGGCGCGATACCCTGTCCAAACGGCTGGGGAGCAGGATCGGCAACGGCATCCGCAATCGCCTCACCGGGGAGAGCATTCACGACACCGGTTGCTCCCTGAAGGTCATGCGGGCGGACATGGTGAAGCGGATCAAGATGTTCAAGGGGATGCACCGCTTCCTGCCGACCCTCATGAGGCTGGAGGGGGCCCGCGTCGTTGAGATGGAGGTGAACCACCGCCCCCGGCGCCACGGCACGTCCAACTACACCAACTGGCGGCGGGCCAGGGAGGGGTTCTTCGACCTGCTGGCGGTGCGCTGGATGCAACGGCGGTATCAACCGGCAACCATAGGAGAAAGACATGTCTAAGGCGGCGATGCTTACCATGGGAATCGGTTTCGCCGGACAGGCCCTGTTCTTCATGCGCTTTTTCGTCCAGTGGATCCATACCGAACGCCGGAAGGAAAGCGTCATTCCCGAGGCGTTCTGGTACTTCAGCATCATCGGCGGGTTGTTCCTGCTGGTCTACGCCGTCATAAAACAGGACCCGGTCTTCATCGTGGGACAATCCACCGGCACGGTCATCTACCTGCGCAACCTCTACTTCATCCGCAAGAACAAGAGGAAGGACGTGATCGATGCGCTTGAGTCGTAGGGCGCTCCCCTTCCTGGCCATCTACTTCCTGATCCTCCTCTACCCCGGGTCGGCCCTCCACCTGAGAGAGTCCACCGAGGCCCGCTACGGCGAAATCGCCCGGGAGATGGTAGTGACCGGGAACTGGCTCGAGCCGCACCTGAACGGCATCAAGCACTTCCACAAGCCCCCCCTGTCCATGTGGGGAATGGCCGCCGGCATGGAGATCTTCGGCATCAACGGCTTCGGGGTCCGCTTCTTCGGCATCGTTGCCGCAACGGCGGCCCTGGCCGCCCTGCTCGGGACGGCCCGCATCTTCCTCGGCAACGGGGACGAGGCGATCAATGCCATGCTCATCTGCGGCACATCGCTCCTCTTTCTCTCCTCGTCGCGGGTGGTTTCCACCGACATCTACCTGGCCTGCTTCACGGCCCTGGCCCAACTCATGCTCTTCCGCCAGCTGTACGGCGAGCGCAGCTTCTGGAACGCCCCCCTGTACGGGCTGTTCCTGGGCCTCGGGTTCCTCACCAAGGGGCCGATCATCCTGCTCTTCACCCTGCTCCCCTTTCTGGTGGCCAAGACCTTTGACCGCGATCACCGCAACGTTTTCACCTGGCGCGAGGTGGCCGGGGCAGCCGGCGCCTTTGCAGCGGTAGCGCTCCCCTGGTATCTGGCGGTGAGCATCAGCAATCCGGAGCTTCCCGACTACTTCCTCAAAGTCCAGACCGTGGACCGGGTGGCCACCAACCGCTTCGGCCGGGACAAGCCGTTCTGGTACTTTTTCGTCATCTTCAGCGCCACCTTTTTCCCCTACACGCTGTTCCTGGCCCGGGGCGTCGCCGGATGGAAGCAGCTCGACGGACGGATCAGGACGCTCTTCGTCTATATCGTGGCGCCGCTGGTGGTGTTCTCCCTGGCCAAGAGCAAGCTGTCCGCCTACATCCTCCCCTTTTACGGCACGGCCTCGATCATAACGGCGTACGCGCTGGCCCGGTTCGAGACGGCCCGGCTGCGCGCCGCCACCCTGGTCATCCTCACTCTGGCCGCCATTGCGGCCGGCGGGACCGGCTTTTTCTACAAGCCGGCCGCCCCCCTGAAGCTCCAGCTCCTCCTGTACGGCGCAGCGCTCCTCGTCCTGTGCGCCTACCTCTGGAAGAGCCGCCTCTCGCCCCAGTTCGTCAGGAACACGGCCCTCTATACCCTCTGCCTGTCGGTGACGGTCTACAGCGCCATGACGCATCTGGGCCCACACCTTAAGGGATACGGCGACATGGTCGCCGCCATCGACCGCATCGACCCGGAGCACAAGCGCGACATCCTGATGTACGGCACGTTCATCCCCTCGCTCTCCTTCTACCGGAACCGGATCGCCGCCATGGGGCTCGTGACCGACCGGGATCTCCGCTTCGAGGAGGACGGCTCCCGCCGGGACATCTACCTTCCCACCGATGCCGACGTGGAGCGGTTTCTGGCCGCACGGGGCGAAATCTTCGTGGTGACCGACCAGGGCCAGATGGATCAGTTCCGGCTGAAGCACGCCTGCTCCGTCACGCCGGTCTTTGTCCAGCGCAAGCACACGGCCTATCTCTGCCGAAGGGAGCCTCCCCCGCCACCGGTGCCCTGATCCGCCCTCTTTGTTCTCGTTCTTCCATCAAAGTGTTCTGCCGGGGACGATGACTGTGATATCATCCCGGCCACACGAACCTTCAGCGCGGAGCAGTCATGCAGATCCCCGAACTCCTGGCCCCGGCCGGGAACCTCGAAAAACTCAAGGTGGCCATCCACTACGGCGCCGACGCCGTCTACCTGGGCGGTGCCCGCTTCGGCCTGCGGAGCCAGGCCGACAACTTCACTCCCGCCACCATGGCCGAGGCCGTGGCCTATGCCCACGACCGGGGGGTGAAGGTCTACCTCACGGTCAACAGCTATCCCGACACCGACGAACTGGAGGAGCTGGACAGCTACCTGGAAGAGGTGGCGCCGATCCCCTTCGACGCCTTCATCGCCGCCGATCCCGGGGTCATCGCCACCATCCGCCGCATCGTCCCGGAATGCACCATCCATCTCTCGACCCAGGCCAATACCACCACCTGGCGCAGCGCTCTCTTCTGGCAGCAGCAGGGCATCAGCCGCATCAACCTGGCCCGGGAGATGTCCCTGGAGGCGATCCGCGAAACCCGCCGCCACGTGTCGGCCGAACTGGAGGTCTTTGCCCACGGCGCCCTCTGCGTGGCCTATTCGGGACGCTGCCTCCTCTCCGCCGTCATGACCGGCCGCCATGCCAACCGGGGGGAGTGCACCCATCCCTGCCGCTGGAGCTACGCCCTGGTGGAGGAACGCCGACCCGGCGAGTATTACCCGGTCACGGAGGATGAAAACGGCACCTTCATCTTCAACTCCCGGGACCTCTGCCTCATCCGCCACATTCCCGAGCTGGTGGAGGCGGGAGCCGACTCCCTCAAGATCGAGGGGAGGATGAAGGGAATTCACTACGTGGCGTCGGTGGTGCGGGTCTACCGGGAGGCGCTGGACCGCTATGCCGCCGACCCCGCCGGGTACGCGTTCCGCCCCGAGTGGCTGGAGGAGCTGTCCAAGGTGAGCCACCGGGGATACACCACCGGCTTCCTCCTGGGCCGCCCCGAGGCGGCGGACCTGGAGTACGACTCCCGCTACCTGCGCAGCCATGACTTTCTCGCCGTGGTGGACGAGATCCTTACCGACGGCACCGCCGTCCTCGCCGTCCGCAACCGCATCCGGCCCGGCTGGACCATGGAGCTGATGGGGCCGGGCATGCGCTCGGACACCTTCACGCTCGACACCTTCACCGACCAGAACGGGGCTCCCCTGGCCGAAGCCCACCCGAACCAGCGGATCCGGGCGACACTCCCCGGTGCGGCCGCCCCCTGGGATCTGCTGCGGCGGGAACGGGACGACTGAGGTCGCCATGGAACGGCCCACCATCGCCATCAAGGTCGATGCCGACACCTTCGTGGGGACCCGGGACGGCATCCCGCGCATCCTCGACATCCTCGGCCGCTTCGGGGTCAAGGCGACATTCTACTTTTCCCTGGGTCCCGACAACACCGGCAAGGCGGTGCGCCGCATCATCACACGGCGGGGATTCCTCCGGACCAGCCTCCGGCTCAACGCACCGGCCCTGCTGGGGCCGCGGACCCTTCTCTCGGGACTGCTGATCCCGCCCCCCATCATCGGCAACCGGCTCGCCGACACCATCCGGCTCACTGCCCGCCTCGGCCATGAGGTGGGCATCCACGGCTGGGACCATGTGAAGTGGCACGACCTTCTTCCCTGGATCCCGAAAAAGATGATCGCCCTGGAACTGGGCCGCGCCTGCGCCCTCTTCGAGGAGGTGATGGGACGGCGGGCCCGGACCGCCGCGGCGCCCGGCTGGACCGTGAGCGCCGACTCCCTTGAAATCCAGGACTCCATGCTCCTGTCCTTCTGCAGCGATTGCCGGGGACGGACCCCCTTCTACCCGGTTGTTGACGGACGGCGGTTCGGCACCCTCCAGGTGCCCACCACCCTGCCGACCCTTGACGAACTGCTGGGCGGGGGGATCGTTGCGGAGCGGGAGGCCGTGGACCGGCTCATGGGCCTGGTGGGGCCGGGGCTCAACGTCCACACGGTGCAGGCCGAAATCGAAGGGAAGCGCTATGCGCCGCACCTGGCGGCGCTGCTGGACCGGCTCACGGGAACCGGCGCCCGCTTCGTCACCCTGGGCGAAGCCGCGGACGAGGCCAAGCGGGCAACCGTGCCCGTCTGCCGGCTCACCATGGAGGAGATCCCGGGCCGTCCCGGGCGGGTGGCGGTTCAGGGCGAGGAATGGAGCGAACCGGGGCCGGCGGCCGGAGAACCGTGATTTCCGGCGTTGATCACCAGAGGAGCATTGGGGAGGGAGCCATGACGTCATTCACCGCCTTCGCCCTGCCGGGCGAACTGGACCTGAACCGGCTGGCCGCCGGCCTGGGCTTCCCCCGGCGCTACCGGTGGGAAGAGCCCATGGTGCTCGACCAGGCGAGCCTCAAGCCCCTGTCGGGGGACCAGGGCACGACCAAGAGGGTTTACCTCTATTTCTTCGGCGGGGTGGTCTTCGTCAACTGCACGGAGGAGGAGGCAAGGGCCTTTTTCTGGAGTATGGCGCACTACGCGGAGCCGTTCAAGAGCGTGCCGGACGAGAAGTACCGGGACGACTACGCCCTGGCCCTGGGGGAGAGCAGCGGACCTGCCGTGACCAACGACCTGGCGACCATGCCCGTGTATGACCCGGCCTACGTGGACACCATCTGCTTCGTCATCGCCAAGTCTGTGGCCCTGGAGCGGATCGAGGAGCGGGTCGACCAGGTCCTGGATGAAATGGAAACCGTCATCGGCATGCTCGACCGGGGCAAGCTGGGAATCTCGGACCGGCGCCTGGCAAAGCTGGCGGCCAACGTCCTGACCTACAAGTACCAGTCCATCGCCCACGTCATGGTCCTGGAAAAGCCGGAATTCACCTGGGAGAACCCCGAGGCGGACCGCCTCTACCTGACCATGGCCAACGTCTTCGAGCTGAACCAGCGCTACAACGAGATCAAGCACAAGGGAGAAACGCTCCTGGACATCACCGGGGTCTTCACGAGCCTCGCCCACGCCCGCCGCGCCTCCCGCCTCGAATGGACCATCATCATCCTGATCTTCATCGAGATCGTCATCTACCTCTTCGAGCTGGCCCGCTAAAAGCCGCCCGACAGGGCATGCCGCTCCGGCGGGCACCCGGCCGCGGCCGGCAGGGAAAACGGCTTGTGGCATGCACCGCAGGTGACGGTGCCCGTCGTGAATTTCTGCTGGAGCGTCTGGTTCCTGGTGTCGCACCAGTCGCAGTACCAGGCGTAGTAATCGCCGAGTGGAATAATGTTCATCGTTGAACCTCCTGACGTGTCATGATCCCACTATAGACGTTCAACACTGCGATTTCGTTACGATGCGCACACAATTACGAAAATACGGAGGGGAGAGGGTCAGGCGAGGGCGCTTTCGGCCACCAGCAGGAGGCGCTTCCTGAAGGCCTCCTCGAAGAGGTCTCCCTTGATCTTGCCGCCGAAGAGCTCCACGGAGATTTCCTCGCGGCTGGCAAGGGTAAGGATGAAGGTGCCGTCGGAAAGGGAACAGGTAAGGCCGGAGACCAGGCTGTTGCGGCGACGGTCGAGGCCGTCGGCGAGCCGCAGGATGCCGCCCAGGCGCGCCACCAGGAGCCGGTCCGGTTCCGCCAGGCGCATGTACGACTCGTGCTTCTTCTTGGGAAGGGCCTTGCGGTGGTAGCGGGCCGCTGAGGCGATCAGTTCCCGCTCCCGGGGGGTGAAGCCGAAGAGGTCCGCGTGGCGGATCAAATGGTATGAATGCTTGTGGTGGCTTGAGTAGTTGATGAAGTAGCCCACGTCGTGGAGGATGGCCGCCGCTTCCAGGATCCGGCGGGCCCCCTCGCCCATGCCGTAGACCGGCTCCAGGGAATCGAATATCTCCAGGGAAAGCCGCGCCACCTGGAGGGCATGCTCTTCGTCCGTGTGGCAGGAGCGGGCGAACTCCAGCACCGACTCGCGCCAGGTGAGGGGAGTTTCCATGCCGGGAATCAGGCCATGGGTCCGCAGGGCCCTGATGATGAGCCCCTCCCGGATTCCCCGCTCGTTCACCCGCAAGAGGTTCACGTCGAAGAACCTCATGAGCTCGTCCACCACCGTGACGCCGGCAGTGATGATGTCGGCCCGGTCAGGGTTGAGCCCCGGCACCTCCCGGCGGGCCTTGAGGTCCTTGCGGGAGAGCATGGCCAGCAGGTGCACCACCTCCGACCGGAGCACCTCGTAACGGTGGACCGATCCGTAGCCCTCCCCCCGCATGGCCATGACCATGGCGGCGATGGACGTGATGGTGCCGCCGGAGCCCACCAGGCTCTGGAGGTGTCCCCGCTCGGCGCCCAACGACTCCTTCAGCGCCGCGCGCACGTGTTTGCGCAGCCTGTCCAGGTCAGCCTGGCGCAGGGGATCGCTCCGGACGAAGCGCTCGGTCAGGACCACGGCCCCCAGCTCCAGGGAGTGGATATCCTCGATGTGGGTACCCAGGGCGGTGACGATTTCCAGGCTGCCGCCGCCAATGTCCACCATGGCGTAGCGGACCCCTTCCATATCGAAATGGTTCCGCACCGAGAGGGCGGCCAGTTCCGCCTCCTCCTCGCCGCTGATCACCGCCACCCTGACCCCGACCGCCTCCCCCACGGTCCGGATGAACTCCTCGCCGTTGGCGGCACGGCGCACGGCGCTGGTGGCAACCGCCTCCACCACCTTGACCCCGTAGCCGTCCACGATCTTCTTCATCCGGCCGAGCGCCGTCACGGCACGCTCCCAGGCAGCCGGCGAGATGGTGCCGCTGGCGGCCATCCCCTCGCCCAGGCGCACGGTGGCTTTCTCGTCGTCCAGAACGCGGAATTTTCCGTTCCTGGTCACCTCCACCACGATGCAGCGGATGGAGTTGGTCCCGATATCGATGGCGGCCAGCCGGTTGTGGGTCACAGCGCTCTCCTCACCTGTTCGCCGATGGCTTCGAAGGGGGTCTCGGCCAGGAGCCCGGCAAACAGCGCGAACTGCCGGTGCCGTTCCCCCGCGATATGGGTCAGGATGACACACTCATCCGCCGATGGCAATCCCTCGTGCCGGACGATGCCGGCAAAGACGTCCAGGTCGTGCATGGTGCCGAGAACGTCCTGGTAGGCCTTGATCGCGGCATGGAGGGCGGCGAAAGCGTCTCCCGGCAAAAAGGAGAGGATTTCCAGGCGGTAGCGGTAGTGCTTCACCGCAATCCTCAAGCGGTGCTGGGCCTCCACGTCAGCCTCGCGGCAGGCATCGGGCACCAGGGCAAGCACGTGGTCCAGGCGCTCCCGAAGGCGATCGGCGGCAAAAGCGGCAATGGTCGTGAAGGGGTCGATGCCCGAAGGGGGCGGCGAGAAGAGGGCCGGGCTCGCAACAATACGGGCCAGAGCCTCGCGGGTGCGGCGGGGGTCCAACTCCCGGAGTCCCCGCCGGAGCTGCCGCCGTTGCTCCCGGCGCAGATCCTCGTGCCGCGCGATGATCCGCGCCAGGTGGCGACCGGCGCTCCCGGCGGCCGTCTCCGCCATGCGCCGGAAAAAAACGAGGGCCTCGTCGGTGTTGCGCAGGGCGCCCAGGAGCCGGGTAACCTTCCTGACGCCCCGGGCCGCGCGCCGGACGGATTCGGGGCGGTAGGCGGCGGCGAACAGGAGGAATCCCTCCCGGAGCCGCCGCGAGGAGACCCGAAGGTCATGGATGTCCTCCGGGTCGAACGTTTCCGCCGCCCTGCGCCACCGGTCGAAGAAATCGTCAACCCGGCCGGCCAGAAGGGCCCGAGCCGCTATCCAGAGTGGAGTGTGACCGCTGATCCGCATGAGACCGCTCACCTTCGGGCGCCCTGACGGCGCGGCAACGCCGTCAGGCAAGCACCCGCTTGAGGGCCTTGCGCGTCCGCCGCAGCCCCCGCTCGACCCCTTTGAGCCCCGTATCGGCCAGGCCGGCCAGGCGTTTTTCGGCCTTGGCGAGCCCCTTGCCGGCCCGCTTCACCCGGCGGCCGATCTTCCCTTCCACTTTTTCCAGGGTCGTCACCACCTTGAGGAACTCCTTTTCCACCCGGCGGGCCGTCTTCTTTTCCAGTTCATCGGCAAAGCGCTCCCGCACCGAGCGGGCGATTCCCTCCACCTGATCCCGCAGGGTCAGGGCCGCAGCCTTCAGCTCTTCCACGCGCCGGTCCCGGTCCTCCGCCCTTCCCTTGGCCAGTTCGGCGGCCTGGGCAACAATGGCGGCGACCGACCGGGGATTCATCCCCTTGATGGCCCTGAGCCCCTCCTCGCCGGCCGCGGCGATCTTCTCGAAGGTGTCATGCCCCGCCTCGGCCAACCGCTTGGCCAGCACCTCGCCGATGCCGCGAATTTTCTGCAGTTCCTTCTGGATGTCCGTCATTCCTCTCTCCTTCCTCAAGACATGCTGTCAGGGCAGCGTGCGCGTCTTCTCTCCCTTGTGGACTACCCAGCGCAATCGCGCAGTCCCCGTGGCCGGATCCAGTTCCAGGGCCACGACCATACCCTTGCGCAGCGGCACCGCCTCGGGCTGTCCCAGCAAATCGGCCACCACCCGGCCCATGTCGGGCTCGTGCCCCACAATGGCCACATGGCGGGCTCCGGGCCGGTCGGCCAGCAGCCGGGCAAGCCCCTCCCGGTCGAAACCGGGGGCGAGCTCCCGGGAAACCGCCAGTTCCCCGCCGTAGTCCAGGCCGGCGGCGAGTAGTTCCGCCGTCTGCACGGCACGGACCAGGGGACTGGTGACGATCAGGTCGGGAGACGTGCGCCGCCGGGCAATGACCCGGACGCTGGCGGCAAAGGAAGCCCGGCCCCGCGGCGTGAGCCAGCGGTCCTCCTCGGCGATCGCCGGAGCGCGTTCCACGGCCTCGGCATGGCGCACCACGAGCAGTTTCATATCACCTCCGGCACAGCGAGCAGTCCGGCTCCGCAAAAGAGTAAAGCACAGCATGCAGCGTTTTCAATGAGAACTTCCGCACAAAGCAACGAACAGGCAAAAATTTTACGCGCTTGTAACAATCGGGGGCAACGGACCGGCAGCCTTGGTCATTGACACACTCCGCGCCGATAGGTATCCTCATGCCATGGAAAATCGCGACGAATCCAGCAATGGGTGGGAATCCCTCTGTGCGCGGTGCGGTCTCTGCTGCTTCGAAAAAATCGAGGATGAGAACGGCACCGTCTTCTTCACCGCAACCCCTTGCCGCTATCTGGACGTGACCACCCGCCAGTGCGTCATCTACGACAAACGGTTCGACATCAATCCCGAGTGCGTCAAGCTGACCGAGGAGCTGGTGAGGACGCTCCCCTGGCTCCATGACGGCTGCGCCTACCGCAAGGCGCTGGGGGTGCGGCTGTCAAAGGTCAGAATGAACGGACGGAACAAGGGGAACAGGGGCTGAGCCGGAGGCGCGCCCGCACAACGCACGTTGGAACGAACAGGGAAGGGAGTTTTCAAGCAATGGGACGTGACGGCAGCAAGGTAGTTAGTCTGGAGGATGAGCGCACCCGCCGCGCCATGGCCGGGAAAGCGACGGGCCCCGATGCGGTGGCAACGCCTGGAGTCCCCGGCGGTGCCACCGCCTGGAAGCAGATGAACGCCCTCCTCGCCGACCCCCGCGCCCGGGAGGTGGTGCGCGCGTTGCCTGAGCAGCAGTTTTACCGGATACTGACCGAGGTGGGGATGACCGACGCCGTGGAGTTCTGGGAACTGGCGTCGCCGCAGCAGCGGATGTTCATCCTGGACATGGAGCTCTGGGACTCGTGGAATTTTTCCGAGGAGAAATCGCACCAGTGGCTCAACCACCTGCTGGAAGCGGGCGAAGAGGCCGTGCTGGAGCAACTGCCCCACATGGACACGGAACTCCTCATTCTCATGTTCAAGAAGGAGATCATCGTCGGCGGCGGCATCGGCGACCTGGTGTCCGACGAAGAACGGGTGGCCGACTGGGACCACAGCTTCGACAACGTCTACTTCATAACCTTCCGCAACGCCGAACGGGCCCGCGCCGTGGGAAGCTTCATCGACATCGTCTTCCGCAACGACCGGGAGCTCTACCTGGGGCTCATGGAGGGGATCAAGGGGGAGCTGGAGAGTGAGCTGGAAGAGCTCGCCTACCGCTTCCGCTCGGGCCGGCTCGCCGACCTGGGGTTCCCCGAGCTGGAGGATGCCCTTACCATCTATGCCCGGCTCTCTCCCGACAATTTCATCCCCTCTGCCGAAAAGCGGCTGGACCTGGCCCCGGGCATAACCGGCCTTCCCATGCCGGCGGGATACGAGGAGTCGTTCCTCAACCGCGCCCTGGCCCTGGTGGAGAGTCCGGTGGACCAGGAGCTCACCGCCCTCGTCAACAGCGCCCTGGTGGCCGACGGCACCGCCCTCCGCTCCCGCGAGGGAATGGAGGCGATCTTCCGGCGGGTTCACGGCTACCTCTCCATCGCCCTGGAATACCTGTCAGAGGGCGACGTGGAGCGGGCCGCCGCGATCATTGGCCGGGAATACCTCTCCCGCCTCTTCCGGCTCGGCTTCGGCATGGTCATGGAGCTGCGCAAGCGCCACGAGTCGCTGGCGGTCGGCGATTACGCCACCGGCAGGGTGCTGGAGGGGCTCCGGTCCACGCCGCCCCGCTTCTACCGGGCCCTGGACCCGGACGGCATCGACGGCTTCCGGGAATTCCGGGGAGTCGACGACATCCGCCGGATCGACGAACTGCTGGCCCGCCATGGGGACCCGGCATGAGCGGTCCGAGCCACACCGGCGAAGAGGACCTGCGCTGCCGCGTGCAGGAACTGGAGCACCGGGTTGCCGAGCTCACCGAGGCCCTTGACGCGTCAAACCGCGAACTGCAGACCTTCAGCTACTCGGTCTCCCACGATCTGCGCGCCCCCCTGACCATCATCGACGGCTTTGCCCGGGCACTCATGGAGGACTGCGCCGAACAACTCGATTCCCAAGGGCAGGACTATCTCAGGCGGATCCGGATCGCCAGCCAGCGGATGGGCAACCTCATCAACGGGCTGCTGAACCTTTCCCGCATCGCCCGCGAACCGCTCTGCCCCGATACCGCCAACCTGAGCGAGATGGTGCGGACCATCGAGATGGAACTCAGGTACCTGTACCCCGAGCGCAACGTTCTGTTCACCATCGAGGACGGGGTTACGGCGCAGGGAGACCGCCGGATGCTCCGGGCGGTGATGGACAACCTGCTGCGCAATGCCTGGAAATTCTCGGTCGCCCGCGATCCCGCCCACATCACCTTCGGTGCCTGCGCCCAGGAGGGGAAAACGGTATATTTCGTGAAAGACGATGGTGCCGGCTTCGACATGGCCTTTGCCGACCGCCTGTTCATCCCCTTCCAGCGGATGCACCAGGGCAAAGAATTCGAAGGGACGGGCATCGGCCTTGCCACGGCCCACCAGATCATCCGGCGCCACGGCGGCAGAATATGGGCCGAGGCGGCACCCGGCGCGGGAGCGACGTTTTACTTCACACTGAATTAGGGATTCCGGCAACTCATCAGGACACATCGGCGAGAGGCAGCCCCCATGACCCTTCCCTTCTTCACCATCAGGATCAAGCTCATCTTCATCATTGGGTTCTTCCTGGTGCCGATGGCCGTCCTCTCCATCTACAACCACTACGAAATCCTCGAGCGGGAAATCGATGACCTGAAAGGCCGCAACTTCTCGGCTGCCACGCACGTGGCCGTGGAAGTGGACCGGCTGATCACCGAAACCACCGGCGTCCTGCGGGTCCTTTCACGCCACCCCGTGGTCGCCGCCCACGAGCCGGCGGCCATGGACCGGCTCTTCGCTGAACTGCTCCCCTCCTATCCCATGAGGCTCAACATCCTGGCCGCAGACATGGCCGGCAACAACGTGGGCTCGGCTGTCTTCTCCCCCACCGTGCACGCCCTGAGCTACAACGACAAGGAATGGTACCGGCGGGCGCGCGAGGGAGCGTACATCGTCGGCGACCTCCACACGTCCAAGCTCTTCAAGCGGCCGACAGTGATGATAGCCGGTCCCGTCTTTGACGATCGCTCCCGCCAGGTGGGGGTCGTGGGCATCCCCATCGACCTGAACGCCATTTCGACCTACCTGGGCACTTCGACCCGCCGCCTTGCCGACAACAGCGACATCCTGGTGCTGGACCGCAGGGGGGGCATCCTGATAGACACCCGCTCACCGGAGCGGATCGGACGCAACATCGCCGAAACCGCCCTCAAGTGCCCCGAGGAGGCGCTCACCTCCGGCTTCACCACGGTCTGCCGGGGCAGCGACGGAATCGAGCGGATCATCAGCGTGGCCAACGTGGGAAGCCACGGCTGGCACGCCCTGGTTTCCATGCCTCTTTCCGAGGCCCGCAGCTTCGCGCTCCTGGTGAGCCGCAAGGCCCTGTCCGCAGCCCTGATCGCGGGAATCATCGCCATGTTTCCGGCCGTCAGGCTCGTCAGGTCCATCCTCGGCAGCCTGCGGGAGCTGGTCGCCGCCATGGGCGAGGTCGAACGGGGCAACCTGACCTACAAACTCCATTTTTCAGCCCGGGACGAACTGGAAACCATCGCCTCATCGTTCAACGCCATGGCCCGGCGGCTGAGGGCCAGCGAAGAGACCCTCACGGCCCTCAACGCCGACCTGGAAGAGCGGGTTCACCAGCGCACCGCCGACCTGGAGGTCATGAACCGGGAACTGGAATCGTTCAGCTATTCGGTTTCCCATGACCTGCGGGCCCCCCTGCGCCATCTGGCGGGATTCAGCGAAGCCCTGCTCGAAGACTACGCGGACCGGCTCGACGGGAACGGCCGGCACTGCCTGGAGCGGATCAACGGGGCCAGCCGGCGCCTCTCGCAGATGATCGACGCCATGCTGGAACTCTCGCGCCTCAGCAGGGGCCAGGTACAGCGGGAGCGGATCGACCTGGGCGCCATGGCCCGCGACATCCTGGACGAGTTGCGCGGTGCCGAGCCGCAGCGGCGGGTGACGGTGAAGATTCACGACGCGATGAAGGCTGAGGGGGATGCGCGGCTGGTGCGGGTGGTGATGGAGAATCTGGTGGGCAACGCCTGGAAGTACAGCCGCACGCGGCGGGATGAGGCCCTGATCGAGGTCGGCACCCGGCGGGAGGAGGAAGGGCCCGTCCACTACGTGCGCGACAATGGCGTCGGGTTCGACATGACTTACGCGGACCGGCTTTTCGCCCCCTTCCAGCGGTTGCACCGGGAAGAGGAATTCGAGGGGACCGGCGTGGGGCTCGCCACGGTCCAGCGGATCGTCCACCGGCACGGCGGGAGGGTGTGGGCCGAGGCAACCCCCGGCGAAGGGGCAACCTTCTTCTTTACCTTGGGGACCTGACCGTAACTGATGTTTCAGCAGATCGGGAGTTATGGCGAGGGTAGCGCCGGGCTCCGTGGAGAACGGTACGATTGAAGACCGGCAAACACGGCGTGAAGGCGGGATGCGAAACCGGAACGATCAGTTACGGGCAGGTTCTGGGATGACTCCCCGCACCCCGTCGGCCTCCACGCCGGTCACCCGCACCATGACCTCGCCCGCAGGGGGGGGCGTCGCCGTCTCGATCCGCACCGTGATGTAGTTGCGCGACAGCCCCGTCACCTCTTTCCCCCGGCCGTTCAGCACCAGCACCGGCAGGTCCCGCCCCATGAAGCACCGGTGAAAGGCCTCCCGCTTCCGGTCGGACAGCGCCCGCAGGACCTCGGCACGCTCCCGCACAATTTTGCCGTCCACCTGGCCGGGCATGCGGGCCGCGGGTGTTCCCTGGCGCCGCGAAAAGGGAAAGACGTGGAGATGGGCGATGGGGAGCCCCTCCAGCAGGGCCAGGGTGGCGGCGAACTCCTCGTCCGTCTCGCCGGGGAAGCCGGCAATCACGTCGCAGCCAATGCAGATGTCCGGCACCGCCGCAGCCAGCCGTTCCACCCGCTCCCGGAAAAACGCGGCCGTGTAGCGGCGGTTCATCCGCTCCAGCACGCTGTCAGAGCCGCTCTGGAGCGGGATGTGCAGATGGGGGCAGATGACGGGCGACCGGGCCATGAGGCCGATGAGACCGTCGGAGATCTCGTGGGGTTCCACCGACCCGACGCGCAGACGCGGCACCAGCGCCTCGGCGTCGGCGGCAGCCAGCAGGTCGAGAAGGCTCGCGGGGGGCTCCAGGTCGGCGCCGTATGCCCCCAGGTGGATGCCGGTCAGCACCACCTCCCGGAATCCCTGGCCGGCAAAGGTGCCGATCCCCTCCAGCACGTCCCGGAAGGGGACGCTGCGGCTCCGCCCCCGGGCATGGGGCACGATGCAGTAGGAGCAGAAGGCGTCGCAGCCGTTCTGCACCTGGAGGAACGCCCGGGTATGCTCCGCAAAGCTCTCCAGCCCCAGGGCCTCAGCGGTCCGCTGCCGGGAGATGTCCGACACCAGGATCTTTTCCGCCGGCACCGCATCCCGCAGCAGCCCGGCGATCCCCTTCTTCTCGCTGTTCCCCACCACCAGCGACACGCCGGGCAGCTCACCCACCGCGTCGGGCGCCACCTGGGCATAGCAGCCGGTCACCACCACCCGGGCAGCCGGGTTCCTGCGCATGGCCCGGCGGATGAGCCGCCGCGACTCCGCGTCGGTCCGGGCCGTGACCGTGCAGGTGTTGATGACGTAGATGTCCGCCTCGTCCTCGAAGGGAACCAGTTGAAACCCCTCCCGATCGAGGCTTTCGGTCATGGCAGCCGATTCGAACTGGTTGATCTTGCAACCGAGGGTGGTGATGGCAACCCGCTGCATCACAGCCGCCCCTCGATCCAGCCGCCGCCCAGGACCTCGTCGTCGAGGTAAAAGACCACCGCCTGTCCCGGGGTCACCGACTTCTCGGGCTGCCGGAACCGGACGTCGGCACTGCCGTCGGCACGCACGGCAACCGTGCACGGCACCGGCTGGTGGCGGTAGCGGATCTTGCACGAGGCCTCCACGGTCTGACCTTGGGGGGGCACGACCCAGGTCACCCCGGTTGCCGTGAGCCCCGTGGCCAGAAGCTCTTCGGCCGGGCCGACGATCACCTGCCGCCGCTCCGCATCGACCCCCACCACGTAGAGGGGAGTCGGGTGGGCGATGCCCAGCCCCCGGCGCTGCCCCACCGTGTAGCGGTAGGTTCCCCCGTGGCGGCCCAGGACATTCCCGTCGCGGTCCACGATCTCGCCGGCCATGAGCCCCGCTCCCCGCTCATCCTCCAGGAACCGGACGTAGTCGTCGTCCGGGACGAAGCAGATCTCCTGGCTCTCCCCCTTCTCGGCCACCCGCAGCCCCCGCTCCGCCGCCAGGCGCCGTACCTGCTCCTTGGTCATCTCCCCCAGGGGGAACAGGGTCCGGGCAAGCTGGTCCTGGGTCAGGGTAAAGAGGAAATAGCTCTGGTCCTTGGCCGGGTCCACTCCCCGCAACAGGTGGTAGAGGCCGTCCTCTCCCCGGACCCGGCGGGCGTAGTGGCCCGTGGCCAGGAAGTCGGCGTCCAGTTCCCGGGCCTTGTGGAGCAGGAGCTCGAACTTGACCCGCTGGTTGCACCGGACGCAGGGGTTCGGCGTCCGCCCCCGGAAATACTCGTCCACGAAATCGTCGATCACCAGCCGCCGGAACTCCTCCTCGAAATTCACCACATAGAAGGGGATGCCGATCTGCTCCGCCACCCGGCGGGCGTCGTGGATGTCGTCCAGGGAGCAGCAGGTGTCGAACTTCTCCCCCTCGGCGGCGGTGAAATTCGCATAGTCCCAGACCTGCATGGAGATGCCGATGACCTCGTGCCCCTCTTCCTTCAGAAGCGCCGCCGCCACCGACGAGTCGACCCCGCCGCTCATGGCGATGACGATGCGCTGCCTATGCTTCTCTGCCATCTCCACCCCGCTTCACCCGTTCGACGATCTCCGGCAGCACCGCCAGCACCCGGTCGATCTCCTGGTCCGTATTTCCCTGCCCCAATGAAAAGCGCACGGCCCCGCCGGCCTCCTGCGGAGACAGCCCCATGGCGGCCAGCACCGGCGAATGCCGCAGGGTGCCGGAACTGCACGCGGCCCCTGACGACACGGCGATCCCGGCCAGGTCCAGGGCCATGAGCAGCGTGTCCGCGGTCACACCTTCAAAGGTGATGTTGCTGGTATTGGGCAGCCGGAACTGTCGATGGCCGTTCACCCGCGCGCCGGGCACCCGGCCGAGGATTCCCTCCTCCAGCCGGTCCCGCAGGCGGCGGACCCGCACGGTCCCGTCGGCCAGGGATTTCCGCGCCAGCCGGCACGCGTGGCCAAAGCCCACGATGCCGGCCACGTTCTCGGTGCCGGCGCGGCGATTGCGCTCCTGGGAGCCGCCGTGCACCAGCGGATGGCAGGTTGTGCCGCGCCGGATCACCAGCGCCCCCACCCCCTTGGGGCCGTAAACCTTGTGGGCCGAGAGCGCCATGAGCGACGCGCCCGTGGTGCGGAACTCCAGGGGAACCTTGCCCGCGGCCTGGACCGCGTCGCAGTGGAAGGGAATCCGGTGCCGCCGGGCGATCTCGCCGATTTCCGCCACCGGCAGCAGTACGCCGGTCTCGTTGTTGGCGTACATGGCCGTGACGAGAATGGTCCGCTCCGTGATGGCCTCCTCCACCCGCGCCGGGTCCAGGAGGCCGTCCCGGTCCACGTCGAGCCAGGTCACCTCGTATCCGTCGTGCTCCAGGTAGCGGCAGGAATTGGCCACGGCCGGATGCTCCACCCGGGTGGCGATGATGTGGTTGCCCCGCTTCCGGAGGGACGAGGCCACCCCTTTCACGGCCATGTTGTCGGCCTCGGAGCCCGACCCGGTGAAAACCACCTCACCCGGCTCGCAGCCCGCCAGCTCGGCCACCGCCTCCCGGGCCTCTTCCACGGCCCCCTTCACGGCCCGGCCGGCCCAGTGGATGCTGGACGGATTGCCGAACCGCTCCCCCAGAAACGGCAACAACGCCTCAACCACCAAGGGGTGCGTCGGCGTCGTGGCGTTGTGGTCCAGATAGATCAGCGGGACGCTGCCCGCAGGGGCTTCACTCATTGATCCCCACTCTCGCCGGATCGCCGGCGGGCGTCGCGCACCAGGTCCTCCAGGGTGATGGAGTCCAGGAACGTCCTGATCCGCTCGCCGAGCATCTCCCAGACCGAATGGGTGGTGCATGCCGCAGTGCGGGTACAGCGCCCCTTCCCCTTGTCCATGCAGGAGACCGGCGTCAGCGGCTCTTCCACCGTGGCCACGATTTCGCCCACCAGGATGGCCGAGCTCTCGCGGGCCAGCAGGTAGCCCCCGCCGGGCCCGCGCACGCTCTCCACGATGCTGCCGCGGCGCAGGCGGTTGAAGAGTTGCTCCAGATAGTTGAGCGGAATGTCCTCCCGCTGGGCGATATCCCGCAGGGCCACGGGCTTCCCCTCCGAGTGGAGCGACAGATCGACCATGGCCCGCACCGCGTACTGGGCGCGCGTCGACAGTCTCATGGACTAATTCCCCCCATCCAGGCGACGCTTCAGCGCCTCGTGCTCGGCGGCCAGCTCGCCGTACTTGCGCTCCAGTTCCCGGATCTGTTCGAAAAGACAGGAAATGGCCTTGGCTTCCGGGTCGGGCAGCTTGCCGTGCTCGAAATCGGACTTGTCCTTCGGCTTCTCCGCGGCCATGACCACCCGGCCGGGGATGCCCACCACGGTGGCATTGGCCGGGACCTCCTTCACCACCACCGAATTGGAGCCGATCTTGGCCCCCTCGCCCACGGTGAACGGACCCAGGACCTTGGCGCCGGAACCGATGACCGCGTTGCTCTCCACGGTGGGGTGCCGCTTCTTCTTTTCCAGGCTGACCCCGCCGAGGGTCACCCCGTGATAGATGGTCACGTCGTCGCCGATCTCGGCTGTCTCGCCGATCACCACCCCCATGCCGTGGTCGATGAAGAGGCGCCGGCCGATGGTCGCTCCCGGATGAATCTCGATGCCGGTGAGAAACCGTCCCAGGTGGGAAATGAGGCGTCCCAGGAAATGAAAATCGCTCCGCCAGAGCCAGTTCGCCAGCCGGTGGAACCAGATGGCGTGCAGCCCCGCATAGCAACAGAGCACTTCCAGCGTGCTGCGGGCGGCAGGGTCGCGGTCGAGCACCGATTGAATATCCTCGCGCAGTCGTGCAAACATCGGCAGTTCCTTCCGGGGATCATGGTCCCCACGCGGATTGGAAAAAAAGGATGCCCGACACGGCGCAACAGGCATCCTTACATTACGGATATTTGACCAGTAACATACCCTACAATTTTTGTCAACTTCTAGCGAATTCCTCCTCCCCATCACGAAAGGGTCAACTCTCCCCTTTCCCAGCGCTCAATGGCCACGGACGCCCTGAAACCCAGGAGCCCCGGCTCCCGGGCCAGCCGCCGCAGGATCGCCAGGGAGCGGGGTGCATCGTGGGAGAGCGAATAGACCGCGGCCATGCCCGCCGCGGCACCGGTGCCGCGCTCTGCGGCGTCCAGCAGCCCGGCGCGCCCCGCCGCGCCGAAGGCGGCAATCTCCCGGTAGAGACGGGCCAGCATCGCCGCGTGGCGGTCCGTCCGCGCCGCGTCCATGGCCTCCAGGGCCTCCCCGTGGGCGGTGGCCGCCGCGGTAAAACGGCGGATCAGTAGTGACAGGCGCTGCTCTTCCATTCTCATCCTTTCCCGCTCAGAGCGCGTCATGCCAGGGACAGCACCTGCTCCAGGGCCGTCTTTTCCTCCACGGGCCGGTCCATGAGCGAGGTCCGGATCGCGGCAAAGGCCTCCACGTTGGCCAGGAAGACGTCCAGCAGACGGGGGTCGAAAAACGACGCCCGCCCGTCCCCCATGACAGAGAGGACCTCGTCGAAGGGCAGTGCCGGCTTGTAGGGGCGCTCCGAGCAGAGGGCGTCGAACACATCGACGATCATGACGATGCGGCCGAAGATGTGGATATCTTCCCCGGCCAGGCCGCTGGGGTAGCCGGTGCCGTCCCACTTTTCGTGGTGCTGGAGGGCCACGGTCCGTCCCATCTCCAGGGATGAGTACCGCTCGGCGTTGGCAAGGATCTTGCCGCCTATGACCGTGTGGAGGCGCATGATCTCCATCTCCTCGTCCGTGAGCCGGCCGGGCTTGAGGAGGATCCGGTCCGGGATGCCGAGCTTGCCCACGTCGTGGAGGGGGGCAGCGTAGCGGAGCACCTCGCACTGGTCAGCGGGCAACCCGCTCAAGCGGCCGAGTTCCCGGGCCATCTCGCTGATCCGGCGCGTGTGCATGCCGGTTTCCACGTCGCGGAATTCGGCGGCCCGGCCGAGGCGCAGCGTTATCTCGTACTCTGCCTCCCGGGCCATTGCCAGGGCGTTCCTGACCTCGGCGGTCTTGCGGGCCACCTCCCGCTCCAGGATGCCGTTCACGTCCTGGGACAGGTCCACCAGCTTCTTGGTGCGGACGTGGTTCATCACCCGCAGGCGCAACTCCTCCATGTCGTAGGGCTTGGCGAGAAAATCGTTGGCCCCCAGCCGCAGGGTCCGGGTCACTTCGTCCTTGCTGGCCGTGAGCACGATGACGGGGATGTCGCACCACAGAGGGTGCTTCTTGAGGGTGGCGAGCGTCGCGAACCCGTTCAGCTCGGGCATTTCCAGATCGAGCAGAATGAGGTCGATGGCGGAGTTCGCCTCCAGCACCCGGAGAGCTTCCAGGCCGTTCCGCGCCGGGACGGACGTTGCCAGCCCGTCGAGCATGACCGAAAGCATCTCCCGGTTTATCTCTTCATCATCTACCACAAGGACCGAGATTGAATCCAGCATGATCTATATCTCCGCTTCGCGTACAAACGCGTCGTATTCGACGGCAAGGGGCTGAAGCAGGGCAACCGCCTCGTCCAGCCGTCCGTTGATGGCAGCGTCCTCAATGAGCCGGGCCAGGGCGAGCACGCGCTGCGCGCCGATATTGCCGGCAGCTCCGACAATGGCGTGGGCACCCAGCCGGACCCCCGCGGCATCCCGTTTCTCCACGGCATCCCGCAGCTTGCCGAGATTCTTTTCCGTCCCCTCCCGGAACATCCCCACGAATTTCGGGACCAGCTCGCCCTTGCCCCGGAGCCGCGCCAGCAAACCCTGCCGGTCGAACACCGGCGTGGCATCCTCCCCGGATTTCTCTGGAGCGGGGCTCTGCCCTTCGCCCGCGGTCTCGAACGCGCCCTCGACCCCGCAGCAGGAGTGAACCGCCCGGACCAGTTCTTCGGCCGTGAAGGGCTTTGTCACATAGCCGTCCATGCCGGCGGACAGGCACTGCTCCCGGTCCTGTTGCCCGGCATAGGCGGTCAGCGCCAGGATGGGGGTCCGTCGGCCGGTGTCCCGCTCCCGGCCCCGAATCCGGCGAACGGTTTCGAACCCGTCCATGACCGGCATCTGCACGTCCATCAGCACGAGGTCGAACTGGGAGGCGTCAAGGGCCCTCAGGGCCTCCTCGCCGTCGGCGGCCTGCGTCACCCGGTGCCCCATCCGGCCGAGAATGGCGCTGACGAGCATCCGGTTGACCTCCACGTCGTCGGCCACCAGGATGCTGAGGCCGGGGCCGCTGCCGGGCTGCGCCGGCGGGTCGTGCGCCTCGGACGGTTCCTGCCCGGCCAGTGCCGAGACGACCGCCTCCCCGACGTCGCCGTGCACGAGCGGCTTGAGCAGGCATCTCGCCCTCCCCGGCCAGAGGCGGCTCTCCTTCTCGATCATGTCGCCCACCTCGGTCATCAGAATCAGCCTCAACTCCGTGCCGACGCCTTCGGTCAGGCGACCGACCGCCTCCTGCCAGCCGGCGCCCAGGGACTTCTTGTCCACCAGGGCCACCAGGGGCTCACCGGCAGCGGCCGGCATGCCGGCGGCGATCTCCCGGGCCTCGTCCACGGTGGCCGCCACCCGGGGCTCCATGCCCCAGCCGGTCAGGTAGGAGAGGAGTACCCGGCGGCTGCGCGTGGGCGCCTCGACCACCAGCACGGGCCGCCCGGCAAGCCCCTGATCGGCAAGGCGATCCGGTTCGGGCGGCCGGAGTTGGAACCGGCAGGTGAAGAAAAACGTGCTCCCCTGCCCCGGGGCGCTCTCGACCCGGACATCTCCCCCCATGAGCTGTACGATCCTGCGGGAGATGGCCAGGCCGAGGCCGGTGCCGCCGAAGCGCTTGGCAGTGGATGAATCGGCCTGCTCGAACACGTTGAAGATCCGGTCCAGCGCCTCCGGCGCGATCCCGCACCCCTGGTCCGAAACCGAAAACCGGAGGAGCACTTCGTCCCCCTCGGCTGCCGCCGTTTCCACCGCCACCACGACCTCGCCGCCATCGGAGAACTTGATGGCGTTGCCCACCAGGTTCACCAGGACCTGGCGCAGCTTCCCGCAATCGCCGATGAGGGGGTCAATCACATCTTCCCGGGGGTCGCAGACGAGTTCCACCCCCTTCTCGGCCGCCCGGGCGGACAGGGACCGCACCGCCTGGCCCATGACGGTGCGCAGGTAAAAGGGCGCCGGGTCCAGTTCCACCTTCCCCGCCTCTATCTTGGAGAAATCGAGGATATCCCCGATGACCCCCATGAGGCAGTCGGCGGACCCCTTGATCGCGCCGAGGTACTGGTGCTGCTGCGAGGGACTCAGCCCGCCGCCGAGCAGGAGGTCGGTCATCCCCATGATGCCGTTCAGGGGGGTCCTGATCTCGTGGCTCATGTTGGCGAGAAAATCGCTCTTGGCACGGCTGGCGCCTTCCGCCTGCTCCCGGGCCGCGGCCAGGTCGCGGGTCCGCTCCTGCACCCGCTGCTCCAGCGAGGCCAGGGTGTCCCGCACCATGGAATACAGCTCCGTGCTCTCCAGGGAGTGGGCGCAGGTGTGCATGATGACCGACACGGCGTTGAGGGTTGCCGCATCGGGCGAATGGGAACTGCCCGGGAGAATGCCTGCGAACATGCCGCGGATCCGGGAGCGGGTGGCGACCACGTGCAGCAGCAGGGACCGGTCGTCGGCCAGGGGGACGAGGATGGCCTGGTTCCGGTTCAGGGCCCAGGCAAAGGTGCCGTCCACGATCTTGGCGTCGATGATGCGCTGGATTTCGTCACGCCCCCCGTCCGGCTCCCAGGAGGCAAGCTCGAAGCTGCCGTCGTCGCCCGAGATGAGAAATCCGGTCATGCGGCAGTCGAGGACCCGGCGGAGCTGGGTCAGGGTGGCCCGGAAGATTTCCTGGGAGTCCCTTGCGCGGCCCAGGTCGCTGTGGAACATGCTGCTGGAGGCCAGCATGTCGAGGATCGACAAGTAGCGATGGTTGGCTTCTTCCAGGTAATTGACGCGCTCCAGCAGGAAGGCGCGGGATGGGGCGGCGGCCTTCGATCTCATTTATCCCTCCACGAGGATGGCGAACGTTTCCTCTACCTGGGGCTCGGACTGCTTCACGATTGTCGGCAGGATCGACACCGGCACGCCGAGGCGGTCCCAGGCCGAAGGATCCAGGAGAGGCACCCCCCCCTCGCCGCTGGCCCCGTACCCGAGGGCCTGGCAGATGATGTCGGCCAGGTGGATGATCGACACCTCCAGCGAGAAGTGCTCCGCCTTGCGGGGCTCGTGGTGATAGGAAACCGGCTCGTTGATGGTGGCCGGAATCTTCCACGCGCGCAGCAGCGCACCGCCCAGGGCGGCGTGGTCGAAGCCGAGCGCGTCCCGTTCGGTGGCATCCAGGAACCGGGACTCGGACCGGTTCCGGGCCAGCACGTCACTGACCGTCCCGGGGATGGCGGTGCACATGACCAACTGGCCCACGTCGTGGAGGATGCCCGCCACGAAGAACCGCTCCACGTTGCTTTCGCGGAGGTAGATCGCCAGGTTGCGGGCCACGATGCCGCAGGCGATGCTGTGCCGCCAGAACAGCACCATGTCCATCAGCTCCCGGGGGATATCCTTGAAGACGTCCATCACCGAGGCCGCCAGGGCCAGGTCCCGCAGTTGCTGGGTGCCGATGATCGTCACCGCCTTCGAGATGGAGTCGACCTTGGAGAAAAAGCCGAACATGGGACTGTTGGCGAGTTTCAGGATGCGCGCGGTCAGCCCCTGATCGTCGATGATGATCCGGGCCACATCGTCGATGGAGCTGCGGGGGTGGCTGATCGTCTCGTTGAGCCGCTCGTAGAAATAGGGGAGCGAGTAGACCGTCCGCGTCCGGTCCACCAGCCGCTCCACGGTTATGTCGCGGTCATGGGTTGCCATGGATGACCTTTCTCAGGGCGGCAAGGCGCAGCAGCTCGCGCATCACCGGATGCTCCATGTCGTTTTCCCCGAACAGGGGCCTGAGCTCTGCCTCGGCGGCCTCCATCAGAGCCGGCGGGAACTCGGATGGCAGGGTGGAGCTCAAGCTGTCGCTTTCCCCCCCCAGGATGTCGGCTTCGGTCACGCCCCAGGTCATCAGGATGACGATACGCTTGCGGTCCAGCTCCACCCCCGCCCCCAGCAGCAGCCTCCCGGTGCGGTCGTGGACGTCCGCGGCTAGGACCATTCCCTCTTCCAGGTTGTCAGTCGGCACTATTCCCACGGTTCAGGCTCCCCGGCACCGGCATCCCCTCTCCGGCGCCCGCGAATTGATGCGTTCCGTCCGTAGCATACCACGGCTTGGCCTGATCAGCACAGGCGGGAAGTGTCGCCGAGCTGCCCCAGCTCGCGGGGCGTCAGCATCTTCTCCGGGTCCAGCATCACCAGCAGTTTCTCCCCCTGGTCGATTACGCCGACGATGTACTCCTGCTCGCCGCCTGAGCTGAGCAACGCGGGCGACGGCTGAATCCGGCTGCCGGCGATCCGGATCACTTCCGACACGGCATCCACCCGGAATCCCAGCAGGGCATCCCCCACTCCCATGACCACGATCCGGGTCCGGTTGTCGCTCTCCGCATCCGCCAGGCCGAACTTGTCGCGCAGGGAGATGATCGGGATCACCCGCCCCCGCAGGTTGATGATCCCGTCCACGTAAGGCGGGGCCTCGGGCACCTGGGTTATGCTGCTCATCCGGATGATCTCGCGGACCTTGAGGACGTCCACTCCATACTCCTCGCGATCGACCGTGAAGCTGACCAACTGGATCAGTTCATCTCTCGAGCCGGTCGAGATATTCGTTGCCAGTGCGTGTGCCATGATTTCCTCCGTGCGTTTCGCGGCGGGAACGCTCAGGCCAGCCTGAAGCGTCCCATAAGGGTTTGCAGGTCCTGGGCCTGCCGGGCCAGTTGTGCGGCGGCATCGGCCGTCTCTTCGGCCCCCTGGGCGGTCTGGTGCACCACCTCGGTGATCTGCTGGATATTGCCGGTCACCTCGCCGGTGGTTGCGGTCTGCTCCTCGGCGGCCGTGGCGATCTGCCCCACCTGCATGCTCACCTCGTTCACCTGGTCCAGTATCTGCCGGAGCGCCGTTTCCAATCGGGCCGCCTCCAGGGCGCCCTGTTCCGTACCGCGCACCCCCTCCTCCATGGAGACGATGGCCGTCTTGGTTTCCTGCTGGATGGCCCGGATCATCTCGCCGATCTCCTTGGTGGCCCGGGTGGTCCGCTCGGCCAGGGCCCTCACCTCGTCGGCCACCACGGCGAAGCCGCGGCCCTGTTCGCCGGCCCGGGCCGCCTCGATGGCGGCGTTCAGGGCCAGCAGGTTGGTCTGGTCGGCAATGTCCTCGATGGTGCCCACGATGTCGCCGATCTGTTCGGAGCGCTCTCCCAGCGATGCCACGAGCTGCGCGTTCTGGCGCGTGCCTTCCCCGCGGGAGCGAATCCCTTCCACGGTGTGCCTGACCACGTCGAACCCCTGGCGGGTGGTGGCGGCCACCTGCTCGGCGCTGCCGGCGGCGGCATGGCAGTTGGTCGCGATGTCCTGGCTGGTGGCCGACATCTCCTCGCTGGCGGTGGCCACGGTGCCTGCCTGGGAGGCCACTTCCTCGGTGCCGGTGGCGATCTGCTCGGAGGTGGCGTGGAGCTGGGACGAGGCGGACGCGATGCCGGCGGAGATGGTTGCGGTCTGGGTCACCATCTCCCGCAGGCTCTGCACCATGTGCTGCATGGCCGTCAGCAGCCGGCCCGTCTCGTCCGTGGAGGTGGCGCCAACGTCAACCGTCAGGTCGCCGTCCGCCAGGCGGTTGGCCACGTCCACCGCCCGGCTCAGCGGAGTGGTGATCATCCGGGAAATGAGCAGGCCGAGCCCGATGGCCAGAATCACACCCACCGCCGACAGCACCGCCATCACCGTAAAGGCGGTCGCGGCAACGTGCTCGTTGCTCTCGGCGGTCAGCTTTGCCTGCGCCTGCTTGGCGTCGACCAGCTTGCTGAGCAGTTCCTGGTAATGCAGTGCCGCTTTCCTGGCGTCACCGTGGAGCAGCGCCTTTGCCTCGGTCATCTTCTTCGCGCTGTTCAGTTCCATGATGTTGTCGATGTACCCCCCATAGACCTTGCGGGCCTCCTTGTAGTCGTTGAACAGTTTGCGCCCGTCTTCGGTCAGGATGGTTTTCTCGAAACCGTCCTGATGCACTGAGATGGCCTCCCGCAATTTCCTGATCGTTTCCAGATAATCGGCCCGCGCTGCCGGGTCGGTTGCCTCGACCGCGTCGCGCAGGTTGATCCTGACCCGCTGGAAGGCCACCGACATCTCCGTCAGATCGTGCATGGGCATGGTGATCATTTCATACAGTTTCCGGTCGTCGTTCTGGATTTTGCGGATTTCCACGGAGCCGATGAAACCGACTACGGCGGCAATCGCGGCAACGGCGCCGAACGCGGTTACGAGTTTGGTTCCTACCCTCATATTTGCCAACCATTTCATAACAATGTCTCCTTTTTGTGTTCTGGCGCTTGATACTGATTACTGGTTCGATCCAGAACCGGAACTGTCCGGCTCGGCGGGGGAAAAGCGCTTGATGCTCCTGTCGAGTTGCCCCGCCAGTTGTTCGAGCAGATCAAAGTAATCCTGGCTCACGGCCCGGAGTTCTTCGCTGCTGAGCCGATATCCTTCTTCCCGGCAGGCATCGGCCAGCGAAACCATTGCCCGCTGCCGGAACCCGTCGTCGGTCAACAGACGACCAAGGAATTTTTCAACTGCCTCTTGCGTCACGGGCACCCTCCTCGTACTGTCCCTCACGGGGACAGTGGAACAATTGTTACCCGTTATTCAGCAGACAGGATGCCAATTCAGACAATCATGCAATTTCAACATGTTATACTGAGCAACACCAGAAGAAGCGTCCCCCTGGGGGACAGAGTGGGGCAAAATGGAACAGTGGGGGATGAGGGGGTGCTGCAGGGGGAGCGCTGCGCGGGATCAGCCCCGGTAGAATGCCTTGCGGTCGATCCTGAGGAGCTGGGCCGCCCTGGACTTGTTGCCGCCGCAGCGCTCCAGGGTGATGGCCATGATCCGCTCGGTGAGGGCATGGAGCGACAACTGGTCAACGGGCAGCGCCAGGGCGTACTGCACCGTGTCGGGCGCCGGGCCGGCAGATGCTTCCCGGGCAGGGGCTCCGGCCGTGCCGAACCCCAGGTGTTCGGGCCGGATCAGCTCGCCGTCGGTCAGGATCGCGGCGCGCTCCAGGCAGTTGCGCAACTCCCGCACATTGCCCGGCCAGCCGTGGGCCAGCATGGCGTCCATGGCCTTCTGGGAGATGCCGGGCAGCGGCTTGCCCAGGTGCTGCCGCAACTGGTCGAGGACATGCTCGCACAGGAGCGGGATGTCGTCCGTGCGCTCCCGCAGCGGCGGGATGACCAGGGGAAACACGTTGATCCGGTGGTAGAGGTCTTCGCGGAAGCGGCCGGCCGCCACCATGTCGGCCAGGTTACGGTTGGTGGCCACGATGACCCGGCAATCCGTTGTGATTGAGGTATTGCTGCCGATCTTTTCGAACACCCGCTCCTGGAGGACCCTCAGCAGCTTGGCCTGGAGCGGCAGGGGCATGTCGCCGATCTCGTCCAGCAGGAGCGTGCCGCCGCGGGCCAGGCTGAACTTCCCCTCCCGGTCCCGGTCGGCGCCGGTGAAGGCCCCCCGCACGTGGCCGAACAGCTCGCTCTCCAGCAGGTGCTCGGGCACGGCCGCGCAGTTGACCGCCACGAACCCGGCGGGCAGCCCCTTGCCGGCAAAGTGGATGGCCCGCGCCAGCACCTCCTTGCCCGAGCCGCTTTCGCCGTAGACGGCCACCGTGGTCTGCCGCGCCGCCGCCACCCTGGCGGCCAGCTCCAGCAGCTTCTTCATGGCCGGATTCACCGTAACGATGCTCTGGAAGGTGAACCGCTCGCGGAGCAGCCCCGTGATCTGCTCGTTCTCGCGGACCACGTGGTGATAGTCCAGGGCCCGCTGGAGCGTGATCCGCAGCACCTCGGGATTGAAGGGCTTTGCCAGGTAGTCGTAGGCGCCCCGTCGCATGGCCTCCACGGCGCTCTCCACGCTCCCCCGGGCCGTGACCACGATGACCGGCACCTTCGGGTAGCGTTCCTTCACCCGGGCCAGCAGCTCCAGCCCGTCCATCCCCTCCATGATCAGGTCGGAGATGATCAGGTCCACATGCTCCCGCTCCAGCAGCGCCAGCGCCTGCGCGCCGCTGGCCGCGGTCAGGGGGGCGAATCCCCCATCGGCCAGCAGGTTCTCCAGCATCAGGAGAGAAAGCCCGTCATCGTCGACGGCAAGAATGTTCGGAGCGGTCATGGGCTGGTGATCCTCATTCCGGCAAAATGGACATACCATAGAGCATATCGGACAATTCACCCCGGGACTTGAGGTGATAACAGCGCAAGTATCAGCCCCTATGCACACCGGCAACCCGGCAAAAACATTTTGACAACATTTTTTAACCGACTCTTATTTACAGGCCCCAACCCGGTGATACACTGTGAGCTAACAGGCCGATATACCGACGTTCACAATTCAATCGGGGGAATCAGGGTACAGGTGTGACGGATGGACCTCCGGCATGCGCCCGGGGGTCGCCAGCCATGGATGGAGACGGAAATGGCACCTCTTCTCGATGATCCTTGGACCGGGATCGAATCGTTTTTCGACTACCTGACGCGGCGCGGCGTCAGCCGGCGCGAATTCCTCGGGTTCTGCGGCAGGCTTGCAGTCCTCGTGGGGGCCGGGCTGGCGGCAACCGGTCCTCCCGCAGCGGCCGCGCGGGAGATCGCCCGCAGGCTCGGCAGCGCACAACGCCCGAACGTGGTGTGGCTGCAGCTCCAGGAGTGCACCGGCTGCCTGGAGAGCGCGCTCCGCTCCGGCAGCACCCCCGTCGACGAACTCCTGCTCGAGCTCATCTCCCTGGATTACAACGAACTCCTGATGACCGCCTCCGGCAGCGAGGCGAACTCCCTCCTGGCCGAGGCGGCGCAGAAGCCCCACCTCCTCATCGTCAACGGCTCGGTGCCCCTCAAGAGCCACGGCGCCTACTGCACCATCGGCGGCGAATCAGCGGAAGCGGTCCTGAAGCGGGCGGCGCAGAACGCCACGGCCATCATCGCGGTGGGGGCCTGCGCCACCTACGGCTCGATCCAGGCCGCCTCCCCCAACCCCACCGGCGCCGTGGGAGTTGACGACGTCATCTCCGGCCGGCCGGTCGTCAACATCGGCGGCTGCCCCCCCATCGCCGAGGTAATCACCGCCACCATCGGCTACTACCTGGCCTACGGCCACACCCCGCGCCTCGACGACGAGGGCCGGCCGCTCTTCGCCTATGGCCAGCGGATCCACGACAAGTGCCCCCGCCGGGCAAACTTCGACGCGGGCCAGTTCGCCGAGCGCTTCGACGACGAGGGAGCCCGCAAGGGATACTGCCTCTACCAGCTCGGGTGCAAGGGACCGGCTACCTTCGCGCCCTGCCCCACCCTGGAATGGAACCTGGGCCAGAGCTTCCCCATCAAGGCGGGCCACCCCTGCCTCGGCTGCACCGAAGAGCAGTTCTTCGACAGGATGACCCCCTTCTACCAGCGGGTGCCGGACATCCCCCTGCCGGGAATCGGCGTTGAGAGCTCGGCCAACGTCCTTGGCGCCGCCGCCGTTGCCGCCTCGACGGGCGGGGTTGCGATCCACGCCGCGGCCACGGTGATTGCCAGGCAGCGCAAACGGAGGAGCACGCCCGAATCCCTGCCCCTGGCGGTGCTCGGCGAAACCGGGGCCGAGCGCCCCACGGAGAAGCGGGACAAGAGCGGATAAGCGGTGCGGCCGCCCTGAGTGAAGCGGCGGACCGGCCACCGGACCGCCGGAGATGAGGAGCGATCATGGCTACCCAGCGAGTCGTCATTGACCCCATCACCAGGATCGAAGGACACCTGCGCATAGAACTGGAAACGAGCGGCGGCAGGATCACCGACGCCTGGGCCAGCGCGACCCAGTTCCGGGGGATCGAGACCATCCTCAAGGGCCGCGACCCCCGGGACGCCTGGGCTCTGGCCCAGCGGATCTGCGGCGTCTGCACGGGCATCCATGCCATCGCCTCCGTCCGGGCGGTGGAGGATGCCCTGGACTACCCCATCCCCAGGCAGGCGGAGCTGATCCGCAGCCTCGTCACGGCCATGGGGATCGTGCAGGACCATGTCATGCACTTCTACCACCTTCACGCCCTCGACTGGGTCGACGTGAAGAGCGCCCTGGCCGCCGATCCCCAGGCCGCGGCCCGCCTGGCCGCCTCGGTCTCCCCCTGGCCCAGCAACTCGGCCGCCTGGTTCCGGGAGGTGCAGCAACGGGTGGGCGCGTCCGTGTCGGGCGGCCAGCTCGGCATCTTCGCCGGCAGCTACTGGGGGCACCCCGCCTACCGCCTGCCGCCGGAAGCCAACCTCCTCGCCCTGGCCCACTATCTGGAGGCGCTCCAGTGGCAACGGGAGATCATCCGCCTCCACACCATCTTCGGCGGCAAGAACCCGCACCCCAACTTCCTGGTGGGGGGAATGGCCTGCTCCATCAACCTGGACAACCAGCTCGGCATCAACGCCGTGCGGCTCGACGAACTGACCGGGCTCATCGGCCGGGCCCGCCGCTTCGTGGAAGAGGTCTACTACCCGGATGTCCTGGCCATTGCCGGCTTCTACCGGGAGTATGCGGCCATCGGCATCTCCAGCCCCACCCTCATGGCCGTGGGCGAGAGCGCCTTTTCCTGCGCGGGCACCCCGGTGGCTGGAGAGGTGCGGGCCGGCGTCCTGGCGGACGGCAACTACGAGGAGCTCCGCCCCTTCGAACCGGCCAAGATCGCCGAGTTCGTCACCTCTTCCTGGTACGCCTATCCCGAGGGGGACAAGGCGGGGCGGCATCCCTGGCGCGGAGAGACCGTGCCCCGCTACACCGGGCCACGCCCCCCCTACGGGCAGATCTCCGACAACGTCAAGTACACCTGGGTCAAGGCGCCCCGCTACGATGGCCGGGCAGTGCAGGTGGGCCCCAATGCCAGGATGCTCGTGGCCTGCGCCCAGGGGCACAAGGACGCAACACGGCTGGTGGACGACGCCCTGGCCGGGCTGGGAGCCGGCCGGGAGGCCCTCAATTCGACCCTCGGCCGCACCCTCTGCCGGGCCGTCGAGTCGGTGCTCCTCTGCAACCGCATGGATGAATGGTTCCGGCAGTTCCAGGAGAGAATCCATGCCGGCGACACCGCCACCTTCAACCCCGACAAGTGGGACCCGGCCACCTGGCCGAAGAGCGCCCAGGGGGTCGGCTTCACCGAGGCGGCCCGGGGTACCCTGTCCCACTGGGTGGAGATCGAGAACGGCAGGATCACCCGCTACCAGTGCGTGGTGCCAAGCACCTGGAACAGCTCGGGCCGCGACGCGAGCGGCCAGCCCGGCCCCTTCGAGCACGCCCTGGCCCACCGGGGGCACCATCCCCTCCTGGAACCCGGCCGTCCCCTGGAGGTGCTGAGAACGATCCACTCCTTCGATCCCTGCCAGTCCTGCGCGGTCCACCTGCTCGACCCGGCAGGCGGGACCATCGGCACGGTGAGCGTGTCATGAGCGAACACGAGACGCCCGAAGGCGACATCCGCATAGAGCTGGGAGACCCGGCACCCTTTGCCGGGGAGAAGAAGCGCGAGCTCCTGGTGGCCGCGGCCCTGGGAGCCCCCTTCGGGACCACGGACCCGGCCGACCTGGCCCTGCTCGGCGCCGCCTCACGCAAGGAGGACCTGCGGCACTACGAGCAGACGGGGTATGCCCCCCTGGACCCGGGGCTGAACTACAGCATCGCCCGGGTCCGCCGTGCCGGCACCGCCCGGGAGGAGCTGATCGCCCGGGGCGGACTGAACTCGATCCTCTACCTCTGCCGGGCCGACGAGTCGACCCGCTACCGGGCCGAGATGGAGGCGGGCGAGCGGATGGTCCACGGCTTCCGGCCCCTGGCCGTGGCCCATGGCGAGCCGCTGCCCGAGGGAGGTGAGAAGTGGACCTTCCTGGGGTTCGTGCCGCTGCGGGCCACCCGCGAGCAAAGCCGGCGGGCCGAGGAGCCCGGCGCCTTCCGCTACGTGCCGGTCTGGGACTGGCAGCTCCGCTCCCTCCACTGGCTGGCGGTGCTCCTGATCGCCGTGCTCAGCGTCACCGGCATCCTCATGGGAAGCGGCCGCCCCGCCTACGCCGGAGCCCGGGAGAGCTCCTTCCTGTTCGGCTACCTGCGGTTCATCCACTTCGCGGCCGGGTGGCTCCTCCTCGCCACGGCCCTCATCCGCATTGCCGGCCTCTTCCTCGCCTCGAACCGCTATCAGCGCTGGGACGCCCTCTTCCCGGTGAAGCCGCGGGACCTGCGCAACCTCCTGACCGTGGTCCGGAACTACCTCTTCTGCCGCTTCGACCGGGGGCCCCACTATATCGGCCACAACCCGCTCCAGCAGGTGGCATACACCGCCATCTACGGGGTGGGCATGCTCGCGCTCCTGACCGGCTTCGCCCTCTATGCCCTCTACGCGCCGGACCACTGGCTCTTCCGCCATCTGGTCCGGCTCGACACCCTGGTGGGGGTCCAGTACGTGAGGCTGGCCCACCTGCTGGTGATGTGGATCTTCCTGGCCTTCATCCCCATCCACGTCTATCTGGCCATCAGGGCGGACACGGTGGAGCGCGAGGGGGCCATTTCGTCCATCATCAGCGGCGGGCGCTGGTGCCGCAGGGGGACCAGCTTCGAGGATGGTTGATACCGAATCGCGGAGCCGGGGAACCGGGCGGAGCGGGTGCGCCCTCTCCCGACGCCGCTTCCGGCCGCACGGCGCCGGGACGTGCCTTCCCCCGCGGATTCGGGTTGATGTCCGGCACAGGGTACGGATGACCGTCTCCAACCCGGGGAGCATCTGTCATGACGCGTGTCGATCTGATCCTTCTTCATCCGCCGAGCATTTTCAACTTCCGCGAGCTGCCGATCTTCTACGGCCCCATCAGCGATGTCATACCCTCATCCTCCCTGTTCGAGAACTATCCCATCGGCTTCATCACCCTGTCCGAGCACCTGAACCGCAACGGCATTTCGGTCAGGGTGGTCAATCTCGCCCTGAAGATGCTCAGGGACCGATCCTTCGATCCGGAGGCATTCGTCGCCAGGCTCGACCCCGTCGCCTTCGGCATCGACCTCCACTGGCTCCCCCACGTGGACGGCAGCCTCACCCTGGCGGAACTGGTCAAGAAGCACCATCCCGGCACGCCGGTCATCTTCGGCGGCCTGTCCGCCACCTACTACCACCGGGAGATCATGGCCGACTATCCCTTCGTGGACTTCATCCTGTGCGGGGATTCCACCGAGGAGCCGCTGCGCCTGCTCATGGAGGCCATCAAAAACGGCGGCGACTTCGCCACCGTCCCCAACCTGGTCTGGCGCGACGGCCGGGGCGGCGTGGTCGACAACGGCATCTCCTACCGCCCCCCGAACCTGGACCATGTCCACTTCGACTACTCCCACCCCCTGAAGATGACCGTCAAATATCACGACCCATCCGGTTACCTCCCCTTCCGCAACTGGCTGTCGAACCCGGTCATGGCGGTCTTTTCCTGCCGTGGCTGCCTCCACGACTGCGTCTCCTGCGGCGGCTCGGCATCGGCGTTCCACAGGCTGTGCGGCCGGGACCGCCCCGCGTTCAGGTCCCCGGAGCTGCTGGCAAAGGATATCCGGGCCATAGCCGCCTGCACCGGGGCACCCGTGATGGTGGTGGGCGACCTGCTCCAGGCCGGGCGCGACTATGCCGAACGCTTCCTGCGGGCCATGAAGCGGTACCGGATCGAAAACGAAATCGCCATCGAGTTCTTCCACCCGCCCCCTGCCGAATTCGTCCGGCTGGTTTCCGACTCCCTGATCAACTTCAACGTGGAGATCTCACCCGAATCCCACGACCCGCGGGTCAGGAGGGCCTTTGGCAAGAACTACGGCAACGCCGAACTGGAGGCGTCCGTCGCGGCCCTGATCGACAGCACCTGCCGCCGTCTCGACCTGTTCTTCATGGTGGGGCTGCCGTACCAGGACTACCGCTCGGTCATGGACACGGTGGAGTACGGCGGCGAACTGCTCCGCCGGTTTGGGGAAAACGGCACGCTGCTCCCCATGATCGCTCCCCTGGCCCCCTTCGTCGATCCCGGCTGCCGGCTGTTCGAGGAGGCCGAGCGCTTCGGCTACCGGCTGTTCGCCCGAACCCTCCGGGAGCACCGGCAAGCCATGCTCATGCCCACCTGGAAACAACGGTTGAACTACGAGACCTCCTGGATGAGCCGGGACGAGATCGTCCGGGCCACCTACGACGGCGCCCTGCGCCTCATCGAGCTGAAGGCGGCCCACGGGCTGCTGGACGGGGAGGAAGCGGACGAAATCAGGGCGCACATCCGGATGGCCGTGGCGCTCGAATGGCGCATCGAAAACGCGGACGTCATCGACGGGTCACTCCGGGAGGATATCTTCCGGTTGAACCGGATGGACCTGCTGTGCCAGAAGCATGAGCTCCAATGGCCCGTCAAGGGGCTGAAACTGAAACTGCCGAACATCCTGAAACTGCTGTTCGGCAGGTAAGGGGCAACGACCGCCATGGAACAGGACCTTCTCGCCACCATCATCGACGCCGAAACGGAGATCCGGGAACGGATCGCCGGGGAGGAGCGGCGGGCCGCCCAGATGCTGGCAGAGCTGCGGCGCGAGCTTGACGACGAGGCGGCGCGGGAAGAGGAGCGTCTGGCGGCGGAGGTTGGCCGGGCCGTGGCGGCAGCCGGGGATGATGCGCGGGTGCGGGCCGCAGCGCTGGTGCACCGCGCCGCCGCCCGGGCGGAGCGGCTGAGCAATCTCGACCAGGCAACCCTGGAGCGGCGCGTCCTCGCCGGCCTTGGCCGGATCGTGCCGGAGCCGGAACCATGATCGCCAGGATGGTCAAGATCGAGATCGTGGGTCCCTCGGAACTGCTCCTGGAGGTCCTGTCCCTGCTGCGCGACCTGGAGCTGTTCCAGATCGAGCAGGACATCACCGGCTTCGTGGCGGCGGAAGACCGGGACAAGGTGCGTCCGCTCCTGTTGGACGAGAAGACCATGGCCGAACGGATCTACTGCGAGGACCTGCGGGCGCGGATCGACGAACTGTTTGCCTGCCTGCCGCGGGAGGAAATGCGCCAGAGCTACCTGGACCCCGGCGACGTGCTCGAATCGGTGAACGAAACCCTCCAGCGGCACAGCGCGCTCTGCCGCGAGTGGTGCCGGAAGCGGGAGGAGCTCCGGACCGAACTGGCGGAACTGGGCGGCTACAGCGTCTTTCTCGGCGCCCTGGAGCCCCACGTGACAACCATCGCGCCGGACAGCGGCCTCGACTTCATCGGCGTGACCATTCGGGAGCCTGCGGCCGTGGCAGAACTGATGCGGACCCTGGCCCGGCTGACCGGCGGCCGGTTCCAACTGCTCACGGTCAAAGCCGAGGACGGCACCCTGATCGGCCTGATCACCCTGGAAAAGGACCTGGCCGCCAAGGTGCGCGGCATCCTCGGGGAGCAGCACGTGCCGGAGATGACCTTTCCGCCGGAGCTGGCCCGGATGCCGTTCCCGGAGAAGATCCGCCATCTGCGCACCCGGACGGCCGAAGTCACCGCCGGTATCGCGGCCATCGACGAAGAGCTGGCCCGGTTCGCCCGGCGCTGGGGGGCCATCTACGCGCGGGTGAGGAGCTGGCTCGACGAGCGGCTGGCGCTGCTGGGGAACACGGCCCACCTTCACCGGACCGGCATGTGCTTCTTCATCCACGGCTGGACCCCGGCAGCCGATGTGCCGCGCCTCACCGGCGAGATCCGGACGAAATTCGGCGGCGCAGTGCTCGTTGAGGAGAAACAGATCCTTGAGCAGGACCTGGACCTGGTACCGGTCACCCTGCGCAATCCTCCCCTGTTCCGCCCCTTCGAGCTCTTTGCCCGGCTCCTCCCTCTGCCCCGCTACGCCTCCTTCGACCCGACCCCCTTCATCGCCGTCTGCTTTCCCCTCTTCTTCGGCATGATCCTGGGCGATGCCGGCTACGGCCTCGTGCTCCTGATCCTGGCGCTGATCCTGGGGCGAGTCTTCAGGCAACGGGAAACGGCGCGGGACGCCGCCCGAATTCTCCTGTTCTCCTCCTGCTACACCATCCTGTTCGGCATCCTGTACGGCGAATTCTTCGGCGAGGTGGGGGCCGGACTCCTGGGGATGAAGGAAGGGTTCATCGTGGAGCGACGGCAGGCCATCGTGCCGATGCTCTGCTTCGCCCTGTCCGTGGGGCTGGCGCACATCCTGCTCGGCCTGCTGCTGGGGTTCATCACCGCCCTCAGGCGCAAAACCGGCCGCGAGGCCATGTTCAAGCTGGTGAACATCCTCGCCATCCTCTGCCTCGTGGTGCTGGTCCTCAGCCGGATGGAGATCGTCCCCCGGCTCCTGACCAGGCCCCTGGCCCTGATCCTGATCTTTCTCATCCCGTTCCTGTTCTTCTCGGGGGGGGTCCTGGCCCCCCTGGAACTGCTGAAGAGCATCGGCAATATCGTGTCCTACGCCAGGATCATGGCCATCGGGCTCGCCTCCCTGCTCCTGGCCCGGGTGGCGAACCGTTTTGCCGGCATGACCGGCAACGTGGTGACCGGAGTGCTGCTGGCGGTCATCTTTCATGCCGTCAACATCGTGCTCGGCGTCTTCTCGCCCACCATCCACGCCCTCCGCCTGCACTACGTGGAGTTCTACAGCAAGTTCATGGTGCCGGGGGGAAGGAAGTTCGAACCGCTGCGCAAGGGGTAGGGAGGCGCGGCACCCGCCCCTGCCCGGCAGCCCGGTGCCAAGGAGGATGCAATGGAAAAGGTCTATCTGGCTCTTGCCGCGGCCCTGGCGGTGGGGCTCTCCGCCCTGGCCACGGCCTGGGCCCAGTCCAAGATCGGCAGCGCCGGCGCCGGCACGCTCGCCGAGAAGCCCGAACTGAGCGGCACGGTCATCATCCTGGTGGCCATCCCCGAAACCATGGTGATCCTCGGGTTCGTGGTGGCCATCACGATCCTGACCATGTGACGGAGACGGCGGTGGGTACGGCGGAACTGCTGGCAGCCCTGCGCAGCGAAGGGAAGCGGAAGGAGGAGGCGATCCGGCGCCGGGCCGGGGAAGAGGCGGCCCGGCTCAGGGAGGAGGCCGCCCTGGGGCTGGCCCGCCTGCGCGAAATGCACCTGCAGGAGCAGGAACGTCTCATTGCGGCGCAGGAACGGGCCATCCTGGCCGAGGCGGAGCGGGCGGCACGGCGGGTGCGGCTGGTCGCGGAAGAAGAGATGGCGAGCCGGTTCCATGACTTGGCGCGGCGCCTTCTGCCCCGGCTCAGGGACGGGGACTATCCTGCCGCCTTTGCCCGCCTGGCCGCGGAGCTTCCCCCCCTGGCGTGGGAGACGGTGCGGGTCAACCCGGCCGACGGGGAGCGGGCCGTCGTCCTCTTTCCCGGCGCGCGCATCGAGACCGACCCCGCCATCAGCGGTGGCATGGAGGCGATCACGGAGGGGGGACGGATGCGGGTCGTCAACACCCTGGAAAAGCGGCTGGCTCGGGGCTGGCCAGACATCCTCCCCCACCTCCTGGCGGAGGCGGCGACCGATGCCTGACCTGACCGCACTACTTGCCCGGCCTGTCGGAGAAGGGTACCCCACCGAGTACCTGACGGCGCGGGTCAGGGGACGCCGCGCGTGCCTCGCCGCCGGGGCTCTTCGCACCGGGACGGAGACGGCCATGCCGGCGGACCGGGCCCGGCGGAGGATGCGGCAGGAGTTTCGCTGGGCCTATGGCCAGATGAACCGGGAGATGCGGGCGGTCTTTGCCCCCCTCTTCCTCTGGTTCGAACTGGGGACCATCCTCACCTGCCTCCGCTTCCGCCGGGGGGGCGACCGGGACGGGGCCAACGCCACCCTTTCCGCCAGCCTCCTGGCCCCGGCAGTGCGGCAGGCCCTGACCGGAGGGGAGGGTCCACCGGAAGCGGCGGCTGCCCTGGGCGCGCTCCTGACGGACCTCGACGCCCGGCTCCGCGATCTGGGCACCCTCTACCGGGACCAGGGGGGACGGATGCTCGAACAACGGCTGGCCACCCTCTTTCTGGAGCGGATGGGGGAGCTTCCCCTGCACCCCCTGGTGGCGGCGTTTTTCCGCGCCCTGACCGACGTGCAGAACTTGGTCACCCTTGCCAAGCAGATCCGCTGGGACCTGCGGGAGCCCCGGTCCTTCATCCGCGGGGGAACCATCGCGCCGGAGCGCCTTGAGCGGGCGCGCGACAAGGGAACCGGCGCCGGGCTCACCGCCCTGCTGGCCTCCCTGCCGGGCATGGGCCCCCTGCCGGCGGACACGGCCACTCCCGGCCCGCTCCTGCTCCGCTGGCTCACCGGGAGAATACGGGCCCTGGGAAGAGACCCCCTGGGGCCGGGCCCCATCCTCGACTATCTCTGGCGCTGCGCCGTTGAGGCGCGCAACCTGGGGCTCATCTGCCGCTTCGGGGAGGCGGAGGACGAACTCCGCGGGGAGCTGATCCGGTGAAGAGGATCGTTTTCATTACCCCGGCCGATGCCCGGCACGGCTTCAGCCTTGCCGGCGCGACCCAGCTCACGGCAGCGCCGGCCGAGGCCGAGGCCGCGGTCCGGCAGGCCATGGCCGATCCGGAGTGCGGTCTGGTCGTCATCGACGAGCGGCTCCTGCCCGGCATCGGCGAGGAGCGCTTCCAGGAGATGGAGCGGCGGTGGTTCGGCGTGCTCATCGTCCTCCCCGCCCCGGAAGCGGCGGGAAAAGAGGAGGAAGATTACGCGGCCCGCCTCATTCGCCGGGTGATCGGCTACCATGTGAGGCTCATGCCATGACCGGACGCATCCTGGGCATAGCGGGACCGACGGTGACGGTGGACATCTCCGGGCTCAGGCTCTACGACATGGTCCGAGTGGGGACCGCCGGGCTCATCGGCGAAGTGGTGCGCCTGGAGCGGGGGCGCGCCGTGGTGCAGGTCTACGAGGACACCCGGGGGCTGGCCGTGAACGAGCCCGCGGCCGGCATGGACGCCCCCCTCTCGGTCCAACTGGCGCCGGGGCTCCTGGGCGGGATGTTCGACGGCCTCCAGCGTCCCCTCCGGCGACTGGAGGAACTGGCCGGCCCCTTTGTCGCGGCCGGGCGGGAGGTCTTCCCCCTGGACCGGGAGCGGACCTGGGTCTTCACCCCGGCCGGGAACGCGGGGGACGAGGTAGCCGCCGGCGACCTCCTGGGCCACGTGGCCGAAGGAACATTCCGGCACCCCGTCACGGCACCACGGGGGGGACGGATCGAACGTCTGCACGCGGGGAAATTCCGCTTGGCCGACCCCATCGGCCGGATGGCCGACGGCCGGGACATCTTCGCGATCGCCCCCTGGCCCGTGCGCCGGCCGCGCCCCTACCGCAGGAAGCTCTCCCCCTCCCTGCCGCTGGTGACCGGCCAGCGCACCATCGACTTCCTCTTCCCCGTGGCCCGGGGCGGCACGGCCATCTTCCCCGGCGGCTTCGGCACCGGCAAGACCATCCTGGAGCAGTCCATCGCCAAGTTCGCCGACGTGGACATCGTGGTCTACGCGGGGTGCGGCGAGCGGGGGAACGAGATGGCGGAACTGCTGGAGGAATTCGTCACCCTGGCGGACCCCTGGAGCGGCCGCCCCCTGATGGAGCGGACCATCGTGGTGGTCAACACCTCCAACATGCCGGTGGCGGCCCGCGAGGCATCCATCTACACCGCCGTGAGCATGGCCGAGTACTACCGGGACATGGGCTGCCACGTGCTCCTCCTGGCGGACAGCATCTCCCGCTGGGCCGAGGCGCTGCGGGAGATTTCCTCCTCCCTGGAGGAGATGCCCGGCGAAGAGGGCTACCCCACCTACCTCTCGTCCCGGCTGGCCGCCTTCTTCGAGCGGGCCGGGGTAGTGGAGACCCTGGGCGGGACGGTCGGCTCCCTCTCCATGATCCTCTCCGTTTCCCCGCCCGGGGGCGATTTCACCGAGCCGGTCACCCAGGCGTGCCTGCGCACGGCAGGGGTCTTCTTCATGCTCGACACCGCCCTCGCCCACCGCCGCCACTTCCCGGCCATCAACTGGTTCCAGAGCTACTCCCTCTATGAGCCGGAGATGGTGGCCCACTTCGACGGCCAGGTCTCGCCCCGCTGGAGCGAGGTCAGGCGGCGCTGCCGGGAAATCCTCCAGCGGGAGGAGGCCCTGCGCGAGGTGGCAGAGATCGTCGGCATCGAAGGGCTCCAGGATGCCGACCGTCTGCTGATGAAGGTGGCGGAGCGGATCAGGCACGAGTTCCTCTCCCAGAACGCCTACACGGACGACGCCTTTTCCGCCCCGGACCGGACCCTGGCACGGATCGCGGAGATCGTGGCGTTCCACGACCGGGCCGGGGAGCAGCTGAAGCAGGGGGTGCTCCCGGACGAGCTCCCCAGGGGATAGAACCGGCACCGGCCCGGAACGGCAGCCAGGAGGCGCCATGCGACTGTCCGAGCATCGTTACCGCACCATTTCCTCCATCAGGGGGCCGCTCCTGTTCGTGGAACAGGTCTTCGCGGCCCGCATGGGCGAGGTGGTGCGCATCGCCTGCCCCGGCGGCGAAACGGCCGAAGGGGAGATCCTGAAGATCGACGGGGACACCGCGCTGATCCAGGTTTTCGGCGAAACCCGCGGCCTGGGCCTGGACGCAGACGTTGCCTTCACCGACGCGATCCGGCAGGCCCCCCTGTCCGCGGACGTGATCGGCAGAGTCTTCAACGGCTCCTTCATCCCCATCGACGGCGCCCCCATGTTCGTGCCCGAGCAGTGGGCTCCCATCACCGGCGCCCCCATCAACCCCACGGCCCGGGCGCGGCCCGAGGAGTTCATCGAGACCGGCCTGACCGCCATTGACGCCCTCAACACCCTGGTCAAGGGGCAGAAGCTGCCCATCTTCTCCAGCGCCGGCCTGCCGGCCAAGGAGATGACCGCCGCCATCGTGCGCAACGCGCGCCTCGCCGGGGGAGGCGCCTTTGTGGTGGTCTTCGTGGCCCTGGGGCTCCCCCACCACGAGTACGCCTTCTACATGCAGGTCCTCGCCGGCATGGAAGGGGACTTCACGGCCTTCATCAACCGGGCCGGCGAGCCGGTCATGGAGCGCCTCCTGGCGCCCCGCTTCGGCCTCGCCGTGGCCGAACACCTGGCCTTTGCCCGCGGCATGGACGTGCTGGTGGTCATCACCGACATGACCAACTACTGCGACGCCCTGCGCGAAGTCTCCACGGCGCGGGAGGAGCTTCCCGGCCGGCGCGGCTATCCCGGCTACATGTACTCGGACCTGGCCTCGCTCTACGAACGGGCCGGACGAATCAGGGGGATGCCCGGCTCGGTCACCATGCTGCCGGTGGTGACCATGCCCGAAGACGACATCACCCACCCGATCCCGGACCTGACCGGCTACATCACCGAAGGGCAGATCGTCCTCTCCCGGGAGCTGCACCAGAAGGGGGTCTTCCCCCCGGTGGACGTCCTCCCCAGCCTGTCACGCCTCATGCAGCGGGGCATCGGCAGCGGCCGCACCCGGCAGGACCACCGCCGCATCGCCGATCTCCTCTACAAGCAGTACGCCAAGGGGCGCGACCTGCGCCGCCTAGAGGCCATCGTGGGCCGCGAGGGGATGATGGGCAGCGACCGGCTCATGCTCGACTTTGCCGACGCCTTCGAGCGGGAGCTGATCCACCAGGGCGCGGCGCGGCGGGACATCAACGCCAGCCTGGACGGGGGGATCGCCCTTCTCGGGCGCTTTCCGGCGGAGGCCCCATGATCCACCCGACCCGCACCAACCTGCTCCTGCTCAAGGACAAGGGGCGCGCCGTCAGCGGCAGCATCGGCATCCTCAAGGCGCGGCGCCTGGCGCTCATCCGGGAGTTCCTGGCCGCCACCCTCCCGTTCATGCGCTCCCGGGACGAAGTCAGGGCGGCCTATGCCCGGGCGCTGCGGAAACTGCACCTGAGCCTCGGCATCGAAGGGGACGAATTCGCGGAATCCCTCGAACGGATCGCCCCCCGGGACCTGGGGGTGGAGATCGTGGACCGGAGCGTCATGGGGCTTCACTACCGGGACGTGGGATTCCGGGGCGAGGCGGTCCGGTCGCCCTCGGAGCGGGGCTATGACTACCGGCTCACCACCCCCCACCTGGAGGAGGCGTTGCACCTGTTCGAGACCATCCTGGGGGAAATGCTGGAGATCGCCGCCTACGAGAGCAGGCTGAAGCGGCTCGGCAACGAGATCGTCCGCACTACGCGGCGGATCAGGGTGCTTGAGGAGCGAATCCTCCCCGGCCTGCGCCGGGAGATCCGGGAAATCGGCCACTACATCGGCGAGCGCGAGCGCGAATCACACTACCGGCTCAAGCGGTTCAAGGAGCTGCTCACCGGCGGAGGCGGGGGACGCCGGGCAGCTCCGTGAACGGCGTGAAGCGCGCGGGGGACGGAGAGATGGTCACCGACCCATTCCTCATCGGCTCCGGGCTCAGGAGCCTGCGCAGGCGACGGTGCCTGCTCTGGGCAGTCATCCTCCTCTACGTGCCGGAGATATGGGTCACCCTCGCCTGGACCCATTCCGGCAGGGCCGCGCTCATCACCTTCTACGTCTGGTTCCTGTTCCTCTGGAACACGGTGATCCTGGTGGCGTTCACCAGGTGCCCCCGTTGCCGGAACTACTACCACATCAAGTTTGCATTTCCCCTCTACTTCAGGCACTGCAGGCACTGCGGGCTGGCGATCGACGCGGACAAGCGGGGGGCATTGTGACGCGGTCCGGCCGGCTCACAACGCACACAGCGGGAGGAGCCCATGCCCCTCCCGCTGTCGTGTTACTGCACCCTGCCGTTCAGGCCGCTCTCAGTACTTCGGATAGAAGCGGAGCACGAACTGGTTCGGGGTCGGCCAGGAGGCGTTCAGCTTGTTGACCGTGATGTAGTAGTTGACGCCCAGGTTGGCCAGGTCTTCGATGGGGCCGGTCAGGTACAGCCGGTTGGACTGCCAGGACGCCAGCACGTCGGCCGGAACCGGCTTCTTGATGCCGTCCGAGGGATAGGGGAGGCCGTTGGCGTCCAGACCGGCCTGGCTGCGGTAGGTCACCCAGGTCCCTTCGCAGTAGCCCGTTTCCGCGACCGGATCGGTCACCACGAAGTTGCCGTCGCAGTTGGCCATGAGCAGGTTGTCGGTGTTGATGTTGTCGTCATTGTCATAGTAGTAGGCCCAGGGCACGCCGGACAGGTTGTTCCAGTCGCCGAACAGCGCATAGTAGTTGGAGGAGATCAGGCCGGTGTCGAGCCCGTCTTCCGTGGCATTGAGCAGGTAGCTGAAGCGGTAGTTCGGATCAAAGTAGCCGGTGGTCGGGTGGTTCTTGTCGGCGGGGCCGGCAAGCCCCTGGGCAAAGAGGGCCGACAGTACTTCGGCGGACTGAACGGCGGACGAGGTGGTGGTGAAGAATCTCCCTTTCTTGTCAGTGAAGCCGAGGCCGTCACCGGACTTGGACTTGGTGAACACGCCGTTCACCATGAAGCCCAGCTCGGCCCGGAAGCCTTTCCACTTCTTCACGTCGCCGTCGGTCAGCTTCTGCATGGAGTTGTAGATGCTGGTATTGGTGTCGGTCGCCACGTTGAAATACACATCGATGGGCTGGCCGTTGGTCCCCTTCACCTTCCAGCGCTTGCTGGACTGGAGCGGGTCCGAGCACATCTTGTCGGAGAAGTCGTAGGGGTTGTAGCCGGTGGTCATGATGCACTTGAGCCCGGTCACGTCATCCTTGTTGACGACCTTCATGCCGGGCGCCTTGACGTCGGTTTCCTTCCAGGTGATCACGCCGTTGGTGCCGGTCTTGGCCGGGCTGGTGAAGAGGGTGCTGGTGTAGGTCACATACTCGGTATAAGGGGGAGGCGCCACCGTCACGTTGCTCATGTCCCACCCGGTGATGGTGCCGGCCCAGGCGGCCGAAGCGGCAACAGACAACGATACTCCCAGCAGTGCGGACAGCTTCTTTGCGGTTTTGCTTCTCGACATGATGTTCTCCTTTTCTTCGTGTGGTTGAGGTTGCTTCTCTTGCATCTCCTTTGCCCCGGGGAAGCGGACATCGTGCCCCCCTGCTGCTTCCGGGAACATCCCTTTCCACCATCCTCCTTTCCGGTGTGCGACCCATTTCTCCAGTTCTGGCAGGCGCCGGGCCGGGGCGCGGCTCACGATGCCCGGCGGCTGTAATCAGTGATCATGCGTTCCCTGTTCAGCAATGGGCATACCAACGGGACAGCATCTCGCAACATATCGGTATTATTGTATTTTTTTGATAAATATGGTTTTTTTGAGTCGTAAGCCAGGCAACCCTGGTTGCCATGACTTCAGGCTGTTCTGCCGTAGTTACCGGAAAGAAACCGGCGGGAGCGGCTGTAACGCCTGGAGGAAACACGTGGGGACAATGCGGATAACATGCTGTTGTTGCAGAGTAAAACAGGAGAGATGCCACCTGAGCCATCCGGCGCGCACATGACATGAAGAGGAACGCAACGGATCCCCGCAACCAGGGTTGCAGGGTGCAACCAGGGTTGCGGGGGTTTGTGCGGGGGGGGCGGGAAATCCTGGGCCGACCGGGTCAGGACCGCTGGCGGCCCGCCAACAGTGGCTCAGATCATCCGGTAGTGGCCGGCAATGGCCTGGTAGCTGCGGTAGGCCTCCAGATAGCCGGCATCCTCCCGGTAGGTGGCCGGATAGATGGGGGGCACCGGGCGGTGGTTCAACTCGCGGTCCACGTTGACAAAGGTGAAGAGGCACGAGTTGGAGAGGGCCTTGACGGTCCGGTCGCGGCTGATCCGCTCGATGTTTGCCTCCACGCAGACAAAGCTCTCGTTGGTGAAGACCACCCGGCTGGTGAAGTGGAGCTTGTCCCCGATCCTTACCGGGTGGAAGAAGTTGATCCGGTTCACGGCCGCGATGATGGAGCGGTCCGGCGCCACCAGCTCGGAGCAGATGCCCGACAGCTCGTAGGCGCGGCGGATCAGGTAACCGCCGAAGATCCGCTGGGGCACGTACTCCTGCTCGGGATACATCCGCTCCCAGGCATCCGCCACCAGACTGCCGGCCCGGTGGCCGCCAAAGCCGGGCTCCTCCTGGGCCCGGTGGAGCCGGTCCAGCATCTCGTACTCATCCCGGCTGGGGGGCTCTTTCAGCGACGCCTGCTGCCGGCGGTACTCCTCCCGGCCGGCAACGGCCTTGTCCGCCCGCTGCTGCTCCAGCTCGTCGCGGTACTCCAGGGGGGGCAGGGCAATGCTCTCGCCCGCCTCTTCCCCGCCACGGGCAACCATGGTGAAGTAGCAGGAGGCGATGTGCGTAGCCGGGTCGCCCGCGTGCTCCAGGCGGATCCCCACCACCATGGAGGAGCGCCCCACGTGGTTGATCCGCGCGCACATGACGATGTCGCGGTTCACGTCCACCACGTGGCGCAGCAGGATATTGTCGATGGCTGCCGTCACGACCCGGCCCTCCGGATGGAAGCGCCGGACATAGGCCAGGGCCGTCTGTTCGGCAAAGATATCCAGTTCTTCCAGCAGGAGGCCGAAGCGGAAGTTGCCGGGGATATCCTCGTCAACCACCATGAAGCGCCGCCGCTGCTTCAGGTCGCTGCCCAGCGGCAATTTCCGGTTGAGCGAGGTTTCGGTGGGGGTGGTCATGGCATGCCTCCAGGGTTCGATGGGATCGGTCGGCGCCGGCCGTGCGAGCGAGAACGGCGCGTCCGGAGAGGAGTGTACCAGAACGGGGCCGAAAGACACGGCAAAAGGGGCTGGATCGCCTCTTTGTCAGCTCCCCCCGCCCGATGCCGGTCCGCAAACCTCGTCCACCAGCGCCGGGTCGATGGCCACGGGGCGCGGCTGCCAGGAGGGATCGAGCCGCTGCATGCCGCCGACGAATTCGGCCGAGCCCATCAGCAGGTACCCGGCCGCGGCGCGGAGCAGGTCCACGGTCTTGGCCGGCAGCGCGAACGACGTGGGCAGCGCCTGCAGGCAGAGGCGCAGGCGCGGGTCGGGGATATCGTCGAAGGTCAACTCGGCAAAGGTGAAATCGGTCACGATCGGGTTCGGGATCGACAGGGCCGACGGGCACTCCTGCCCCAGCCGCCGGTTGCAGGAATCCACTGTCCGGGCCAACTGGCGCATCTGCTGAAAATGGCCGTCGACCATCTCTACGCTGTCAAAGGAAACGTCGTCCATGGGGCCGCTCAGGGCCACATCGAGGACGGCGCCGATCCCCGGCGGCGCGCTCTCGGCGTCCCAGCTCCGCTGCTTGGTCGTCTTGGCGTTGGCCGCGATCACCATGAGTCGCCCCAGCCGGTTCAGGTTGGCGTAGCGGAGGATGCTCCACGCGCTGTCCGTGGTGGTGACCGCCTGGAACGGCCCCCTGAGCCCCAGGTTGTCCGACAGACCGCCGTCCAGGAGGTGGGCGTAGAGCCGGTCGGGCTCGCGGTACGACCGGGCGGCCATGGCGTCGGCCACGCGGCGCTTCGGGTTGCTCTCCCGGTCCAGGCCCAGCCCGATCCATTCGGGGAGTGGGCCGCACGGCTCCTTGTGGATGGTAAGGGTGAGCGGGGCAAAGGCCACCGGGAAATTGGACGAGGCGGCCACGGCCCGGGCGACTGAGACCCCGGCCAGGTCCGAGCAGAGCAGGTCGAACTGGTCCTGGGTGAACTCGAACCGGTGGACGATGCTGATGTCCGTGGCGTTCAGTACCAGGAAGGGCGCCCTCTTCCCGGGCGCGGCGGCCAAGTCGGCGAAGGTCTTGCCCCCGAAGACCGTGTCGTTGTAATACTCCTCCGCCATGTCGATCCGGCTGAAATCCGGCGAGGCCAGGCGCCACCAGTTGTAGGGGTTGAACAGGCGCCGCACGAGCCCGCCCTGAATGTCGCGGTAGAGGAATCTACCCGGAAAATCGTCGAAGAACCGGTCCGGGTAGAGCGCGTAGTAGGCCGAGGTAAAACTCCCGCCGGAAACCGACGAGATGATCTCCACGTCGTCCAGGAGCCGGTGCCCGGCCCCGTCCCGGCCGGCGTACTCGACCCTGTTCAACTCCTCCATCAGGCCAAAGGAAAAGGCCGCCGCGCGGGTGCCGCCGCCCGAGAACGCCAGCAGGACAAAGGGCTTGTCCGCCGTGGGCTGGGGCCTGACCACGCTGTAGCGGTAGCCCGCTGCCGGTGAAACGGTCGTCAGCCGGGGATTCTCCGGATAATGGGCGCAGCCCCCCGCCACGAGCGCCGCGCCGGCCAGGAACAGCCTCAGTCCTCTGCCCGTCACACGCATTGGAACGCCACCTCCAGGGGCGCCACCGGGTCGGTGTTTCTGATCACCACGGTCACCTTGGGCGGGGCACAGGTCTTGCCCGCAGGGCACCGGAGCGTCACGGTGTGGCGGCCCGGGTTGCACTGCTTGGCCTGCAGCACCCCCGCGTCGTCCTTGTTGGGGCCCTGGTCTACGCCGTCGAGGATCACGGTGCCGGTTTCCGGGCAGGGGCAGACGAAGAACTCCATGGGCATCTCCTTTCGTGGCGGGTGTGCGAAGGAGGTGGCGGATCATGCGGACAGGGGGGTGCACGAATTCGTCAAGCGTTAGAATAATATCATACGGTTAACGACTCGGGGAGCGACGCGGGCAATTTTTCGCCCCGGGACAAGACGGCAGCCGGTTGCCGTCAGCCCGGCCGGCATGGTCAAGGTCAGTTCAGGTCAGGAGGTAAGAACCGGTGCCGGGGGGTATCGACTGGCCAGCGTCGTTTTTCAACTCCATCTGTACCGAGGCGATACGCCCGACTGTCGTGCGGGCACCGAAGCTGCGACCGATCCCCTGACGCAGGTAATCCACCCGCAAATCGATGGTGTCAAAGCGACCGAACCGCGTCACGATCTGCCCCACCGTCTCATGGGGATGTTTTTCGGCAATCGCCGCCGGCACAAAACCGGCGACCGTATCCGCGCCGTGGCAATCACCCCGCCATGAAGACGGCCATGGCGATAACTGCCGATCAGTTCCGAACGCATATCGAATGACAAACTGGTCGGTTCATCCGCATGAGCACCCGACATCTGCAGTCCTTTCGAGGCACGGAATCGATGATCGATCGGTGCCAGACACACGTAAATAATGGGGATAGGCGGTTCGCTATCCCCATTATTTCGTCAGGAAGGCCTAAAGGTTTACATAGCTTGACATTACCGTTCCAGTACTGTACCGTACGGTACAGTTTATAATCAAAATCGCGGGAGAGCTTATTGAATGATCCTTGAGTCACTACCTTCCACATCGCTACCCAAACGGCTGGTTATCACAATCGCTTTGTTCGCGGCAACCGGTCTTGGCGGCTGCGCCATGCTTCCGGAAACCGGCCGGCTCGGCAGCATGAAATCTTCTTCCGACTATGAGACCACAGCATCATTTTCAGCACCCGCCGGCACTTGGCCGGCAGAACGCTGGTGGCAGTCGTATGGCGATTCTCAGCTTGTCACATTGATTGACGAGGCACTGCGCGATTCGCCGGACATGGCCGCAGCAGCGGCACGCATGCGCCGGGCCGAAGCATACGTCACGGTATCCAGATCCGCCCTGATCCCGCAGGTAAGCGCCAATGCGTCGGTGACTGAACAGAAGATCAGCTACAACCACCTGATTCCCCGATCCGCAGCATCCGACGGCTGGCAGGATTACGGGCTAGGCACGATCGACCTGAAATGGGAGATCGACTTCTGGGGCAAGAACCGTGCGGGGTTGGCGGCGGCTACATCGCAACTGGAGGCGAGCCACGCCGAGACAGCCCTGGTGCGGCTGAACATCGCGGCGGCCATTGCCATGAATTACTCCGAACTGGCGGGGCTCTATGCGTTACGGGATACCGCCGTCCGTACGGTGGAGATTCGCAAAAAAACGGTTGAACTTTTCTCGGAGAGATTCACCAACGGCATGGAAACCCGGGGGAGCGTCAGTGAGGCCAAAGCCCGGCTGGCCGGAGCAGAGGGTGATCTGCTCTCCATTGACGAGCAGATCGGCCTGACCTGTAACCGCCTGGCTGCCCTGGCAGGTGCCGGTCCGGACCGGGCACGTTCCATACACCCGCCAACGGTCAATCTCAACAGCAGTTTCGGACTACCGGCAGAACTTGCGGCAAACCTCGTGGGACGCCGCCCTGACGTGACCATGGCGCGTCTTGTGACCGAAGCGCAGATGCATCGTATCGATCAGAAGAAAGCCGAGTTCTATCCCAACGTCAACCTGGTTGCCTTTATCGGTGTGCAGTCGTTGGGGCTGGACATGCTGACCAGGGCAGGATCGGATATCGGCGGGATCGGCCCTGCCGTATCCCTGCCGATTTTCACTGCCGGCCGCCTGCAGGGTGAACTTCGCGAACGATCTGCGATCTATGACGAGATGGTTGCCAATTACAACGCAACGGTGACCCACGCCCTGGAGGACGTTGCCAATGCCGCCCTCAGCATCAGGGCGCTGGCCGGGCAGTTGGAAAAAGGCGACGAAGCTGTGGCGGAAGCGGCCGAGGCACATCGGGTGGCTCGCAATCGCTACGAAGGAGGACTCGCCAACGTTATCGAAGTCCTGTACGCGGAAGATGTCCTGCTGAACAGCCAACGGATCCTCGCCGGACTCAAATCCAGGGCACTGGCCCTTGATGTCGCCTTGCAGCGCGCCCTTGGCGGCGGATACCAGCACTCTAAAATCTAACACTGCGAAGGATGCCGACATGTCTGCAACTGCCGAATCGATTCCCACCGATGTATCCACAACAAATCGCCGCAAGAAACTGCTCATCGCCCTAGCCGCGGTTGTCGTCATCTCGGCGGCAAGTGCCACGGCGTACGCGCTTTTGTACGGCTCGCACTTCGTCTCTACCGACAACGCCTACACGGCGGTCGAGGTTGCCCAGGTGACTCCGTCGGTCGGCGGGACCATCAGCGAGGTGCTGGTGACCGACACCCAGACGGTCAGGAAAGGTGACATTCTGGTCAGAATCGACCAGACCGACGCCAGGCTCGCCCTTGCCCAGGCAGAAGCCGACCTGGGGCGAGCGATTCGCCGCGTCAAGGGATTTATGGCCAATGACGGCAGCCTGCATGCCCAGATCACGGCCCGGGGGGCCGATGAGGAACGGGCTGCGGCCCAACTCCGTTCGGCTGAAGCGGATTTTGAACGGGCACAGATTGACCTGAAACGCCGCGCGACACTATCGACATCGGGCTCGGTATCCGGAGATGAACTCACCCGTGCCCAAAATGCCTTTGCCGCTGCCAAGGCCAATCTGGACGCCATTCGGGCCGCCATTGCGCAGGCCAGGGCAAACCGCAGCACCGCCATCAGCGCTCGCGAAGCCAACGCCGTACTCATTGACGGCACGACCGTGGACACCAACCCCGAAGTGGCACTGGCCCGTGCCCGCCGCGACCAGGCGGCAGTCGATCTGGAGCGGACCGTGATACGGGCCCCGCTGGGCGGCATCATCGCCAAGCGGCAGGTACAGGTCGGCCAACGTGTCCAGGCCGGCACCCCCTTGCTCTCCGTGGTGCCCGTGCAGGAAATGCATGTCGACGCCAACTTCAAGGAAGTGCAGCTCAAAAAGGTCCGTATCGGCCAACCGGTCACACTCCATGCCGACATTTACGGCAAGTCGGTGGCCTACCACGGCACCGTCGAAGGCTTTTCGGGCGGCTCAGGCTCTGCCTTCTCCGCCATTCCGGCCCAGAACGCCACCGGCAACTGGATCAAGGTTGTCCAGCGCCTGCCGGTACGCATCAAGCTCGATCCGGCAGAACTGCTGAAGAACCCGCTCAAGGTCGGCCTGTCCATGACTGCCGAAATCGATACCCGCGGCAGGAACTAAGTGGAGAACGCCAGCATGAGTCAAGCCTCACCATCTACCACTGCCGCTGAAAATGATGCCCCGCTTTCCGGGGGCATGCTCTGGCTTGCGGCAATCATCCTCGCGGCAGCAAACTTCATCGCTGTTCTCAACATGACGATCGCCAACGTTGCGGTGCCGAACATCGCCGGCAGCCTGGGGGCGACCGTCAGCCAGGGCACCTGGGTCATTACCTCATACGCCGTAGGCGAGGCCATTACCGTCCCGCTGACCGGCTGGTTGTCGGCACGTTACGGGGCGGTACGGGTCTTCGTCTGGGCGATGGTCTTCTTCGGCATTTTCTCCCTGGTATCAGGTCTGGCCAACTCGCTGGGGTTGCTGGTGGTCGCCCGCATCTTTCAAGGCTTTTCCGGCGGACCGCTGATGCCGTTGTCACAAACCCTGCTGATGCGGATCTTCCCCAAGGAAAAAGCAGCCGCTGCCCTGGGGTTATGGTCGATGACGACCCTCGTGGCACCGGTGCTCGGCCCTATTCTGGGCGGTTATTTCTGCGATGAATACAGTTGGTCATGGATTTTCTACATCAACCTGCCGATTGCTTTTCTTGGAGGATTCTTCGCCTGGCAATTGCTGAAGCGCTACAGCGAACCCCTGATCCGCAACCCCATCGACCGGGTGGGCCTGGTCCTGCTCGTCATCTGGGTCGCGGCACTGCAGCTCATACTTGATGAAGGGAAAAACCTCGACTGGTTTGCCTCAGGCAAGATCGTTGCCCTGGCCATTATTGCGGCCATCGCCTTTGCCGCCTTCATTATCTGGGAGCTTTATGAGGAGCATCCCGTCGTCGACCTCAAGGTATTCCGCCATCGCGGGTTCACCGCCTCTGTGCTGACCATCAGCCTGGCGTTTGCCGCCTTCTTCGGGGTCAGCGTACTTACGCCGCTCTGGCTGCAGAATTTCATGGGGTACACCGCCACGCAGGCCGGCCTGGCCACCGCCGGCACCGGGCTTGCCGCATTTTTCGTTGCTCCGCTGGTGGCCCAGTTGACGACTCGGATCGATGCCCGAAAACTGGTGTTCGGCGGCGTCATCTGGCTGGGTATCGACACCCTGTGGCGCACCGTGGCCACTACCGACATGACCTTCTGGAATATTGCCGTCCCTCTGGTGTTTCTGGGATTCGGCCTCCCGTTCTTTTTCATCCCGACGACCGGATTGGCCCTGGCGAGCGTTGAAGAGCGCGAAATGGATTCCGCCGCAGGGCTCATGAACTTCCTGCGTACCCTGTCCGGTGCCTTTGCCACCTCCATCGTGACCACGACCTGGGCCAACCAGATTACGCGCAACCATGCCGAACTGGTGGGGCTCGCCGACAGTGACCGAAGCGTGAGAACCATGCTCGAAAACTCGGGCGCTCCCGGCGATGCGGTGAATCAGGTTATCGACTACATCATAACCGGCCAAAGCGTCATGCTGGCCACCAACCAATTGATGTGGGCCATCGGCATCGCCTTCTTTATCGCAGCTTCAGTTATCTGGATCGCACCAAAGCCGAGCCGGGTGGTTGACCCGTCAGCCGGCGGGCATTAAGGAGGATCGCCATGTTCAAGCACATCCTTGTTCCAACCGATGGTTCGCCGCTCTCCCAGGAGGCAGTCAACCGCGCCGTCTCATTCGCCAGGGAAATCGGATCGCGCATAACCTTTTTCTGTGCCGTACAACCGGCTCCCAAGATGTACTACGGTACGGGCGCCATCTTCGATACGCATACCTTCGCCACGTTTCGCGAAAAGATGCTCGGCACCGCCAATGACATTCTGGATGCAGCCGGAAAGATCGCCGAGGAGGCGGGAGTTGAGTACGGCAAGGTGACACTGGTTAGTGAAGAACCCTACAACGCCATCATCGAAGCGGCCAGTCGGAACCAATGTGATCTGATTTTCATGGCGTCACACGGGCGCCGCGGCGTCAGCGGATTTTTGCTCGGCAGCGAGACGCAAAAGGTGCTTGCGTACTCGACAATTCCAGTTCTGGTGCACAGGTCAGACAGGTCACTCTAGGGAGCGGGCGGAACGATGGCAAGAAAGCGGGAACCGGAAAAACAGCCTAGCCACGAACGCTGGCTCGTGTCCTACGGAGACCTGTTAACCCTTTTGTTTGCAGTCTTTGTTGTTTTGTATGCCATGTCGCAAGCCGACAAAAAGAAAACAGAAGAAGTGATGCAATCAATACAAAGTGCCTTCGGCATGTCAGTTGCCGGATCTCCGGGCTCTAAACTCAATGTGATTCCATCAGATCAGATCAATCCCATCCCAAGCATAAAGCCATCACTTTCATCGACCTCAGAACAGAAAAAAGGCGCCGGCAATCATGCCGGCATTAAAATTACGGCCTCAGAAAACGAGTTTAAGCAAATCAAGTCATCCATTGAGGCACATCTCATCAAAGAAGGGAAATCAGACAAGGTAATCGTAGACATTACGAGACGCGGCTTGGTAATAAGCTTGAAAGAGGCCGGTTTCTTTGATTCAGGTAGTGACAAAGTAAAACAACCGTCAATAAGTGTCATTGCAACCATAGCTCGATCGCTTGCCATCTATGCAAATGAATTAACGATAGAAGGACATACCGACAATGTTCCCATTAGAAATTCACTGTTTCGCTCTAACTGGGAGCTTTCGAGCGCTCGGGCAAACAACATAATGCACCTTATGACAGAATCGTACGGTTTGCAACCCGAGAGAATATCTACTGTAGGCAACAGCGAATACCGTCCCATTGACACAAACGACACAGCAGAAGGCCGAGCCAAAAACAGACGGGTTGATATTGTAGTCTTAAACTCTGAGGCAGAGAAATTGGAGGCTAAATCGGCTGCACAATGACTGATCATAAAAGCCGGCCAATCTAATGCCATTGAACGGCTTTGCTCCATAGAAATATTAATTGATACGGCCAGTGCCCTGTGATTCGGCATTCGTCAGTCTTGAGGTGCTGATATGGAAACTTCCAGATTATTGTTGTACAGCGTGATTGCCCTTGTCGCCCTGCTCGTCTTTTACTTCATTCTTGTTGCCGAACCATCTCACGATTTCCCGACGAATATCATCCATCTGCTGTTCCGGCATTGACTTATCATATGGTATCAATAATCCTGTTGAAAATTGTCGTATTCGGAACGATGATTTGCTGGGCCATAATTGCGGCGATTTGTTTTCTGCACCGCAGAAAATGAACTTTTGATGCGGAGTTATGGGAACTGGTGTCGCTCACCCCAAAACGCAAGGAGAAACCACACGAGCATGGCAAAAAAATCAGACACAAAACGACAGCATATTCTCTCGGTGGCGGCACAGGTTTTCCAGGAGTATGGGTTCGAGCGGACCTCGATGTCAGAAATCTGCGCCCGGGTGGGCGGTTCGAAGGCGACGCTTTACAATTATTTTCCGTCCAAGGATGAATTGTTTTTTGAAGTAATGACGCTCTCCAACAACACCGAATTCGAGGCCGTCTTCCGGTCGACAGACCCTGCCGCGGATGATATTGCCGCATCGCTGCGTGATTTCGGCAGGCGTTGGCTGACGTTTCTTTACTCGCCAAACGTTAAGGCAAATCGGCACTTGGCCATCTCCGTGTCCGGCCGGAGCGATCTTGGGCGGCTCATGTATGAGCGCGGAGTACTGCGCGGGCAGGACCTTGCTGCAGACCTCATCAGAACGGCAATCGGGCTTGGCAGGCTCCGGCAGGCTGATCCGGTTGTCGCGTCACGCCATCTGCTCAGCCTGCTTGAGTCTGAACTGATGGAGCGTTTTCTGTTTCAGCTCCTGGGAGAAGTCAGTGAGGAGGAAATCAAACAGGTTACCGATCGTGCCATAGACGTTTTCATGGCAGCCTACGGTGTCCCCTGCATCAAGCGATAAATCCCAGAACAATCCTGCCTGCGGCCTCCTGAGAGTCGGAGCAAGCTAACTAGCTTGAATCCCAGTCAAGTGCTCACTTATGGCCCTAAAAATGTGCTTCTAGGGGTAAAAAACCTCCTAAATTGAGGTGATATTGTTGAAATATCGGCAGGCTGGGTTGGTCCGACCCGATTCATGCCCGATTAAGCAGATGGTCTTCCCACTGGATCGGGAAAGGCCGATTGAAGGTTCCGGTTGTGAAGGCATGGAAACAGCATCTGTACCCCTTTATAGCGGGTTACATTGTTCAGCCGCATTTTTTGTTCCAGTTGTCAATACTGCGCCAATAGTTGACGGGCGGCAGTCTGTAGCGGGTCCCATACTGGCGAAAACGGCGGTGCATAGCTGAGATCCAGATCTACAATCTGTTGTACCGTCATGTGAGCGGTAAGAGCTGTGGCTAGCACATCGATCCTTTTGGCCGCTCCTTCAAGACCGATGATCTGCCCTCCCAGTAACCGCCCGCTGACTTTTTCCGCTGCCAATTTAACGGTTATCCAGCCAGCACCGGGGTAATAGCCAGCCCTGGTCCTGCTTTTGATTGTCGCAGTCACATAGCAAAGTCCCAACGTATCCGATTCCCGTTCCGTAAGCCCGGTGCGGGCAACTTCGTATTTACATATCTTGCTGACTGCCGTTCCCACAACTCCCGGAAACGTGGCATATCCCCCCGAGAGATTAATGCCCGCCACAGTTCCCGTCTTGTTTGCCACTGTCCCCAGAGCAATATGAATCGGCTTGCAGCCGACCAGATGGAACGTCTCGGCGCAGTCGCCGGCAGCCCATACTCCAGGCGCAGAAGTTTGCATGCGGGGATTAACGCTGATAGCGCCCTTGACCCCAAGCGCGATGCCGGCTGATGCTGCCAGGGAGGTGCTTGGACGAGTCCCCAGACCGACAATCACCAAGTCGGCAGGCAGTGTGCGCTGGTCGGTCACCACCGCGGTCACCTTTCCACTTGCAGCCTCGTAACCGATCAGGGACTCTCGTAGATAGAGGGTAACACCGATATCTCGCAAGGCATCGGACACCATTGCTCCCATATCCGGATCAAGCGTCCCCATTACCTGCTCGCCACGTTCGACCAGGGAAACCTGAAGCCCATTTCTGATCAGGGCTTCTGCCATTTCGAGTCCAATATACCCTCCCCCCACCACAACCGCCTTGCGAGGGTTGTTACGTTCCATAAAATGCTGTACCTGAAGACCACTCGCAAGTGTAGACAGAGCAAATATGCCGTTGGCATCACTGGCGGGCAGTTGCGGAAAGACGGGATCTGCTCCGGTGGCGATCAGAAGTTGATCATAGTATGCCCGGAACGTCTTCTTTTTATTCAGGTCTTCCACCAGGACACTCTGACCGGGCACGTCGATTTCCAGAACATTATGGCTGGTCAGAGCTTCGATATTGTATTTTTCGCGAAACGTCTCCGGCGTTCGGGCAATCAGTTTATCGTGGTGATCTATCAGTCCCCCGAGAAGATACGGCATGCCGCAGGCAGCATAGGACGTATGGGGGCTGCGTTCGAACACCGTAATGCTTCGCTGCGGATCAGTTCGGCGTACCTTTGCAGCGGCACTCATACCTGCGGCATCACCGCCGATTACGACCAGGCGCTCAACTGGCATGATAAATCCTCCGTTCGGCATTAGCAGATGTTTTTCTTGGTTTGATCATTTCGCAAGGGTCTACCTCGGAACGGTTAGGGGGACGTAGTTGATTAGTTGACTAATGCCTGCGCTAATCAACAAATCAACTACGTCCCCTTAAGGTCCCCCGGCCGTTCCGGCGAACCCTTGTCTTTGTTTGGTATCGGGAGGATGGGGAAGATACCGGCCGGTTCGTTGCAGCCGGCATCATCACGGAGAACTCGTTGTTCTCCCCTCTGCACTCAACTCACGGCGCCTATTTGATTGCAAGTCTCTCCACGACCAGTGCGCCGCTCAGAATTGAAAGTTTCCCCTGCAGGGTTGTCCAGGCGTCCAGGGGCAGATACCAGGCGTCGCGGCCGCCGAGGAGCGTAACCGTCTTGTTGCCGCCCAGGGTGAAGTCCTCCGCAAAGGTCACGGCTCTGCCGTATATGGTGTCTATCGGGCCGGCCGCGGCGTACGCCTCGGCCAGCGAGTCGCATCGGTAACCGCTGGAATTCACCTTTGCCATGGGAGAATAGGGGAACGTGACCGTGAGGTTCCGGTCGCTGCTCATTACCACCTGGCAGCTCTGGTTTGTGCCGCAGCCGGCCGCAGTCCATGTCGCCCATGTGGAGTCGGAGTCGGGGGTCTGGTAGAGGGTGACGGTGGTCCCTGAGGAGAAATCCGCCTGACAGGCACCGCTCATTCCGGAGGGGTTCGATCCCTGGCCGGCGCAGGCTATGCCGCTGTCGCCGTGGACGGAGCCGCCGCCCTTGTCCGGCGTGTCGCTCACCACCGTCACGCTGAGATGGTAGACAGACGGCGTGGCAATCCCCATGCTGCTCACATAGTAGGTTACCCCGTCGACCGAGGTGGAATTATTGTAATAGGCCGCACTTCGTTCCGGATCGATATCGAGTCCGGTGGCGGAATCCATGGCCGAAAACTGGGTCAGGTAGCCGTCGTTGTCGAACCAGAGCTTGGGAAAGTAAAGGCTTGCCGGCTGCTGGGTGGCCGTAAAGGTGTAGGGACTCGTGGCAGTCCGGGTCATGGGGACATCAAAAACATTTATGGCCGTAGCCTGCAACGCCCCTGCCGGCACCCACCACCAGAGATACTGCCCATAGGGTGCCCACTGGTCGGGCGGGTACCCGGCTGCCTGTGACATGGCTATGTGCCGCAGCATGGGGACGCTGCCGAAAAAACAGAAGTTCTCATTGGGCGGCAGAGCAGACCCCTTGTTCCCGCTGTAAGACATGGAGACCCACATCTGCACGGTCGAACCGTATCGCGACTCCACCGAGGACTGGAAGAAGAGATATCCGCTCCTGGTATCGGGCCAGGGCATCATCTGCTGCTCCAGAACCGACGACTTGAACCCGGTATGGGGCCCGTTGTCCTCGGCAAAGGCTTGCTGCGTGGCAAAATCGTAGTTGATCTCGCTCAGGAGGAAGAACACCGTCACCAGCCCGTTGGACGTTTCATAGAGCAGCATCAGGCCGGTATCGGCGTCAAAGTAGGCAATGCCGGTACTGTACTGATTGATGTAATAGACGATCTTAACCACGTCCCGTTGGGCTTTGAGATCGAATAGCGTCTTTATCGGGAGAAGGAGGTACGGAAAAGAGAACTGCGCCTTGAAGGTAGCGTAGGTATGGGATTCCCGCAGCACGGTGGCGATCACCTGGCCTTTCCAGGTATCGCCGCTCTGCAGGGTCTGGAGCCTCTGGGGGTGGATCCAGCACGGCCCCATGTCTAGGGCGGAATAGGTGCCGATGTCTACCGGATTGGTGGTCCCCCAATGATTCAGCCCCGAATGTTTGGTTACCTGCACATCAACGCCGTCGACGTTGCTGAGCAGATACGCTTCTTCGGCATCCGACGCCGTTGTGCTGCCAACAGCCCCGAAATACCAGACACGCACCCCTTTCTGCATCCATCCGACATCAATGGCCCACACGCCGGCCCCATCCACACCCAACAACAGGACCAGCACCAGACAGGAAATCGCTATCTTTTTCATATCTCATACCTCCTTCTGCGGGAGGGATGGAGAGAGGAAGGTAACGGAAGGGGAGGGAAAGGGATTCAGAGGGACGGGAATTTACGTTTCCTATGCATGAACTTTATCACCTGAAACTTGGTCGTCAATGGAATTACAGGGATTATTGGTGGTTGTGATGGGGGATTGAAACCCTGCCGGGGATCCAGCACGAGGTAGTAATCGTGCGGCCATGGAATATTCAACAACGCCCACTGTGACACCCCCAATTCTTCTGGGCTAATGCACTAAAGCAAGAACGTCCCCGGCCCCACTGACACTGCGTGTTCTCCCCTGTCGCCGGGTCGGGTGCGCTCCGGAACATTCGCGCCACATGGAAAAGAGCGCCCCTCAGCGTTGTGTGAGCCATGAGGCGGGTGAATCCCCTCGGCACACCGTGCCTGCAACCAATTCGTCTCGTATCCGTTTGACAATGGATAGCCAACTATGTTTAAGTATAGCCGGCTATCTAAAGAGGACATCACCAGGAGGCCCGGAATGAATGATGACCTGTGCTACAAGCTGAACTACCTGGCCCGGCTGATTCTGTCCAAAGTAAATGAAAAAATCAAACCGCACGGAGTAACGCAGGGGCAACTTCCGGTTCTTTGCTGCCTGCATGACGCGGAAGGACAGACTCAAGCCGAACTGTGCAAGAATATTCAGGTTGAGCAACCAACCATGGCCAATACGTTACGACGCATGGAGCGGGACGGTCTGATCTTCCGGATCGCCAGCGACACGGACAAACGGCAGTCACGGGTGTATATAACCGAACGGACCCGCCCGACAGTCGAAGCCTTACAGGAGAAACGGGACGAGGTTGTCGCCGCGATGGTGCGGCACATGTCGCCTGAGGACCTGGCAACGTTCACCCGACTGCTCGATGTCGCTACAAAGGCCTTGGAGAACCCGGAAACAGAGTAATCAACAGGAGAATCCGAATGCAAACGTTTGATGTTGTTGTTATCGGCGGCGGTCCCGGAGGCATGACCGCAGGGATGATGCTGAAGCAGGCGGGCAAATCGGTCGCGATCATCCAGGAAAATCACGACAGTTTCGGCGGGGTCTGCCTCAACCGTGGCTGCATGCCGACCAAATCCATGCTAAAAGCGGCCAAGGTCTATCGCGATGCCCAAAACAGCGAGAAATACGGCCTGGACCTATCCGTGAACCCTGTCGATTTAACACGCCTGCGCGCCGTTGCCGACGCAGATCTGAACATGCTGCGTCATATGGTCCAGGGAAAACTGACCGATGCGCGCATTGCCGTTTTCCGCGGCAAAGGCTCTTTCCGGTCCGAACATGAGATAGAAATCTGCCAAGCAGATGGCAGTTCCGAACAAATCCGCGGCGAAAAAATCATCATTGCGACCGGTTCGGTCCCCGCCGAACTTCCCTGTGCCCCCTTTGATGGGCACTCCATCCTCTCCAGTGACCAGATTCTGAAAAACACGGAGCTCCCGCACAAGCTGCTGATTATCGGAGGCGGGGCGATAGGCTGCGAGTTTGCAACCCTGTACAACACCTTCGGCAGCAGAGTTACCTTGGATACTATGTAAGGCCCCCCTTGGGCATACGGAATTTTGCCGTATGCTGGACTTTGCGAGAACCCATTCTCCAAAGGAGGCCTTACACATGAGATTTTACACAAAAAATCACAAGCACTACTGCGGAATCGACCTTCACGCGAAGAAGATGTTTCTCTGCATGCTGAATGCGGAGGGAGAGGTGCTTATGCACCGCAACATTACCAGCTCTCCGGAAGCCTTTCTCAAAGCAGTGGCGCCTTTTCGTGACGACCTGGTGGTCGGCGTGGAATGCATGTTCGCCTGGTACTGGCTCGCTGATCTCTGCCGCAAAGAAAAGATCGAATTCATTCTCGGCCATGCCCTGTACATGAAAGCTGTCCACGGCGGGAAAGCAAAGAATGACAAGATCGACTCCCACAAGATTGCAGTGCTGCTGCGTGGTGGTTCATTTCCTGTCGCTTACGTTTATCCGCCGGAGATGCGAGCCACTCGTGATCTGCTGCGTCGTCGAACCCATCTGGTGCGCAAGAGGGCTGAGCTCTTTGCCCACATCCACAACACGGCCACCCAATACAATTTGCCGGAAATCGGCGTTCATCTTAGTGTCGAAAGCAATAGACAAGGCGTGGACAAGCATTTTCCCGATCTACAGGTGCGCAAGATCGTGCAAATCGATCTGGCAATGATCGATGCCTATGACGACGTGCTCAAAGCTCTGGAATGGGACATTGAGAAGACGGCCCACCGCCATAACTGGCACTCGCTTTTGCTGCTGCGCTCGATCCGTGGTGTCGGCGACATCCTGGCGCTGGTGATGCTTTACGAGATCCATGACATCAATCGGTTCGAGTCGGTCCAGGACTTCGCTTCCTACTGCCGCCTGGTAAAGTGCAGCCACGAATCGGCTGGCAAGAAAAAAGGGACCGGCGGCGCCAAGATCGGCAATGCTCATCTGAAGTGGGCATTCTCCGAGGCAGCCATACACTTCATCCAGTACAACCCGCCAGCCAAGAAACTGAAAGATAATCTGGCCATTGTGCACGGGAAGGGAAAAGCTATTGGCATCATCGCCCATAAGCTGGCGCGAGCGATCTACTACATGCTGAAAAACAACGTGCCGTTCAACCTGGAAAAATTTATGGCAACGGCATAGAGCTGGAGGGGACGGAAGCAGCCACAACGTTCAACTGGAGCCATATGGGGCGAGCATGAACACGACCGTGATACATGATAGGTGCGTCTTCGAACGCGTACCGGTCGATATGCCAGTGCCCCGGCATCCCTGTCGCTTGGATTAGAGCTCCGTCCCGCTCCTTACATACATGGATCGATTTC